>JAPKYU010000536.1 GCA_026394175.1 Acidobacteriota bacterium
TTCCGAAAAACGGCCCAGAAGATGCTTCAGCAACAGCGGGATATCTTCCCGGCGGTCGGCCAGCCGCGGCAGCTTGATCTCGATCATCGACAGCCGATAGTAGAGATCCTCGCGGAATGTCTTGCCGGCCGCCATGGCGCGTAAATCGCGGTGCGTGGCCGCCACCACCCGCACGTTGACCTTGCGCACCACCGGCGAGCCCACCCGCTGGATCTCTTGGTTCTGCAGCACGCGCAGCAGCTTGGCCTGGGTGGCCGGCGGCATGTCGCCGATCTCGTCCAGGAACACGGTGCCGCCGTTGGCATATTCAAACAGGCCGATCTTGTCGGCGCCGGCGCCGGTGAATGCCCCCCTCACGTGGCCGAACAACTCGCTTTCAAACAGCGTCTCGACAATGGCCGAGCAGTTGCATACCCCGAACTGGCCGGAAGCCACCGGGCTGTGGCGATGCAGCGCCCGCGCCACCAGCTCCTTACCCGTGCCGGTGGCCCCGCTGACCAGCACGGTGCGGTAATGAGGCGCCACCCGGCGAATCCGGGTGAAGACTTCCATCATCAGCGGGCTGCGGCCGACCAGGCCTTCGAACTGCGAAGCTTCCAGCAGCGCTCCGTCCAACTGCGATGCCTGCTGTCGCTGGCGCGCATCGGCCACCAGCTTACCGATCCGCTGCCGCAGAACCTCCACGGCTACGGGCTTATTCAGATAGTCGCAGGCACCCTTCTTGATGGCCTCCACCGCCGATTCAGTCGAGTAGTACGCGGTCATCAGGACAACCTCGGTGTCCGGCGCGACGTTGAGGATGCGCTCCAACAGCTCCATGCCGCTCATTTTCGGCATCATCAGGTCCGAGAGGACGATGGCCGGGCGCCGGCGCCGCACCAGTTCCAGAGCTTCTTCCGGGTCGGTGGAAGTCAGGACCTCGATTCCCTGTTCGGATAGAGCCGTGGTGATCAACTCCAGAACCTGGGGTTCATCGTCGACCGCCAGGACCGTGACGGGCGTCTTGTCCGCTTCAGTCATCCGTGGTTAATTTTCATGAATCATGCGGGCTGGTGAGCGCTCCGGCGCCTTCGATCCGCCGGCTATCTGGGGCGTTTCCGTCTGCGGCCGGCCCTCGGACTGGGTTGATCCAAGACCTCGCGGACCTTCCTGCTCAGGGCGCTGGCCGAGAACGGTTTTTGCAGGAAGGGAGCCTTTCCGGCCGACACTCCGTGGCTCACGACGGCGTCGTCGGTATAGCCGGACATGTACAACAGGCGGCTCTCGGGCCGCTCGGCGAGCAACCGTTCCGCCAATCGACGGCCGCTCATGTGGGGCAGGACCACATCAGTCAGGAGCAAATGAATCGGCCCCTTGTATCCCCGGGCTGCGGCCAGGGCCTCGCGTCCGTCCCGCGCCTCCTGAACGGTGTAGCCCCTGCTGGCCAGGGCGCCGCACACCAGGGCCCGGACAGCCGGGTCGTCCTCGGCCACCAGAATGGTCTCGACCCCTCCGGGAAGTGTCTGCTGGACCTCTTCTTGCTGCCGGACTTCGGCGCTTCCCGGCGCGCGGGGCAGATAGATCTTGAACACCGTCCCCTGCCCGACTTCGCTGTAGACCCAGATGTAGCCGCCGCTCTGCTTGACGATGCCGTAGACGGTGGCCAAACCGAGGCCTGTGCCCTTGTCGCGTTCCTTGGTGGTAAAGAACGGCTCGAAGACGTGCGCCCGTGTTTCGGCGTCCATGCCGCAGCCGGTGTCGCTGACCGACAGCCGGACATAGGGGCCGGGTGCCGCGCTGCCGTCCCGGCGCGCGTAGTCCTCATCCAAATTCACATTGGCGGTCTCGATGGTCAATTTGCCGCCGTGCGGCATGGCGTCGCGGGCGTTGACCGCCAGGTTCATGATCACCTGTTCGACCTGCCCGGGGTCGGCCTGGACCCGGTCCAGCGCCGCGCCCGGCAGCATGGTCAGCTCGATATCTTCGCCGATGAGCCGCCGCAACATGGTGTTGATGTTGCTCACCACGGCGTTCAGGTCCAGAATCTGTGGCTGCAAGACCTGCTTGCGGCTGAAGGCCAGCAATTGCCGGGTCAGGGCCGCGGCGCGCTCGCCGGCCTTGCGGATTTCTTCCAGCGCCCGGCGCCGGCTGTCGGCCGGCTTCAGTTCCTCCAGCAGCAGGTCGCTGTAGCCGCGGATGATCATCAGGAGGTTGTTGAAATCGTGAGCAATCCCGCCGGCCAGCCGCCCCACAGCCTCCCTTTTCTGTGCCTGCCGGAACTGCTCTTCCAGCCGCCTGTGCTCGGTAATGTCGCGGATATATTCGATGACGCCGCTGGACCGGCCGGTACCGGGGTCCAGCAAAGGGAAGCTGTGGACTTCTTGCCAGCGTACGGCTTGGGAACCGGCCTGCAGGCGCTGCTTGACCTCGTAGGCCGCCGTGCCGGTCTCCAGCGTGCGGCGGGCGGGGCACGATTCGCACGGCGCGCTTCGGCCATGGTAGGCCTGCCAGCACTTTTTTCCCACCAGCGGCAGGGCGTGGGCAAACCAGTGTTCCATCGCCGGGTTGACCCGCACGATGTTGAACTCGGCGTCCAGCACGCTGAGCCCGTCCTGAATGCTGGCGAACACACTGGAGAGGAACTGCTCGTTATTCCGCAGCGCCTGCTCGGCCTGCTCGCGTACGGTAACGTCCAGCACGGCGGCGCGGATGGCCGTGATCTCGCCCTGCGCGTCCAGGATCAGGTTTTCGTGTATCTCCACCGTCAGCCGGCTGCCGTCGCGGCGCATCCATTCGCGCTCGAACACCACCGGCAGGTACGGCCCCAGCATCTTGCGGAGAACGGTCTCGCGGACCAGATCGCGCTGCTCGGGTGCGACAAAAGCCCAGACGGGCCTGCCCAGTATTTCGTCGCGCGCATAGCCCAGTAACTCGCATTCCGCCCGGTTCACCCGGCGCATGATCCCCTGGCGATCGATCTCATGGTAGGCAACCGGCGCCTCCTCGAACAGGTGCCGAAAGCGTTCCTCGCTCTCGCGCAAGGCGTGGTGAGTGCGGGCCTGTTCGGCGCGCCGCTGTTTCTCCTCCAGCGCCCTGTGAACCGCTACGGGGAGCCGCACCAGGCGGTCTTTCAAGATGTAGTCGGCGGCGCCGCGCTTGATGCAGTCCACCGCCGTTTCTTCGCCGGCGATCCCCGTAACCAGAATGAAAGGGATATCCAGGCCGCGTTTTTGGAGGATCTCCAGGCCTTCCATGCCCGCCCAGCCAGGCAGCGAATAGTCGGCCAGAACTACGTCGTAGGCGGACCGATCAAGGCAGGCGGCGAACTCCTCCGCGTTCTGGGTTACGTCAAAACACACATCGAAGCCGGCCCGCCGCAGGCCGTGCACCGACAGTTCTACGTCTTCCTGCCGGTCCTCAATGAAGAGTACCCGCAGCGGTTTGCCGGCCGGGGCCTCGCCTGTCTCTCGCTGCTTCATGGCGCACCCGTTTCTGCGCCCAGGAAGGCGCTCGGTGGAGGCGCCCGGTTGACCAGCAACCAATAGAGGCCCAGTTGCTTTACGGTCTCCCGAAACTGGTCGAAATCGACCGGTTTCGGGATGTAACTGTTGACCCCTAAACGGTAACTCTCGACCATGTCCTTCTCTTCCCGGGAAGAGGTCATGACCACAACAGGAACGGCCTTGGTGCGCGGGTCGCCCTTGATCTGGCGAAGCACCTCCAACCCGTCCAGCTTGGGCAGCTTCAGGTCCAGCAAAACCAGCCGCGGGGGGCGGAAAGAGCGCTCCTTGAAGGCGCCCTTGCAGAAGAGAAAATCCAATGCCTCCTCGCCGTCGCGCACCACCTCGATGTGATTGGCCAGATTGTTCCGGCGCAACACCTGCACGGTCAGTTCGGCATCGTCCAAGTTGCCCTCAACCAGCAGGATTTCGACTTCTTGTGGTTCGGTCATTGCGCTCCTCCCGCCGGCGTGGCCGCCCGGTTCTCGATGGAATCGGCGGCGCCGGCCTCCAGCGCGAAATAGAAGGTTGCTCCCTTGTCGAGTTCGCCCTCGGCCCAAACCTGGCCGCCGTGTTTGTGGATGATGCGTTGAACGGTGGCCAGGCCGACGCCCGTCCCCTCGAAATCCTCGGGCCGGTGCAGGCGCTGGAACACCTTGAACAGCTTGTCGGCATACTTCATGCTGAAGCCGATGCCGTTGTCCCGCACGTAGACAGCGGTATGCCCGTCCTTCACCGCCTGGCCGATCTCGATCACGACCTGCTCGCGGGGGCGCGTGAACTTGATGGCGTTCGAAATCAGATTCATGAGCACCTGCTTGAGCAGGCGCGGATCGCCATCGACGAACGGCAGGCGCGCGACGCGCCACTCGATATTCCGGTCCTTGACCTCGGGCGCCAGGTCCCGCAGCACTTCTTCGACCAGCGAGTTGAGGCCGGTTACCTGGCGGCACACCTCCTGCCGGCCGACGCGCGTCAGGTCCAGCAGATCGTCCACCAGGCGGCCCATCTGGCGCGCGCCCTGCTGAATCCGGTCCACGTAGTGGCCGGCGGGCGAACCCAGTTGCCCGGAACACTCTTCGTGCAGCAGCCGCGCAAAGCCGTCCATGTGCCGCAGGGGCGCGCGCAGGTCGTGGGACACCGAGTAGGTGAAGGCTTCCAGTTCCTTGTTCGTGGCCTCCAACTCGGCCGTCCGCTCGACGACCCGCCGTTCCAGTTCCCGATTGGCATTGGCCAGTTGCGCGGTGCGTTCCATCACGCGCTGCTCCAGGTCCGTATTGAGCCGCCGGACTTCGTCCTCGACCCGCTGGCGCTTTTCGTCGGCTCGGTCCTGCGCGCGGGCGTTCACCCAAATGAGAACGACAATGACGGCCACCGCCGAAGTGACCGTGAGAATGGCGCCAGACTCCGCGTCAAACAGCCCGGCTTGTTGACCCCTCCACTCCAGCCAGCCGAGTAGGACCAGGGCCGCGAGGCAGGAGGGCAGCAATCGCCGCGCGACCACGCCCCCCAAGCGCGGGCTGACCAGAACCGCCGCCACGCCTTTCTCGGGCCGCGCCAGCATCACCCCGAGGCTCAGCAAGCCAAACAGCAGCGCCCCGTGCAACGCCATCCCGGTGGCGCCGCCTTTCAGATCGAGCACGTAGTAAACGGTTCCGGAAAAAGCGATCAAGCCGGCGGGCAGCGCCAGCAACTGGGCGGGGCGCCAGCCGCGGCGGGTCTCGGCGTCCAGCAATATCAGCGCGCAGCCGAGCAAAACGAAGTTGATGGCCGCCAGAAGCGGCATGCGCCCCGGATGCGGGATCTGGGGATCCAGCGCTTCGCGGAACAGAAGTTGGTCGATACCCAGATCGATGCCGAAAAGATACTCAGCGAGCGTGGCCAGCCCGATCAGCGCGGCCAGCACCGCGCAGGCCTGCCCGATTCCTCGAGCGGCGCCGCGCGATTCTCGCCCGATCAGCCACAGCGCCGTCCCGCACAAAATGAAGCAGCCCGCCGCATTGGCTCTCATCGGATAGCCGCTCGGTACGATGGTCTTGAGGAAATCGATACCGAAAAGCCAGCCGGCGAGGACCAGAATGCCGGCCAGTGCGGCAATCAGGCCCGCGGCCCGAGAGAAGGACCGGCAGACAGTCACCAGAGATCGATCGGCCGAGTCGTTCATGGCGCGCAAGCTGCGGGAGAGCCAACCAGTCACCCCGCACCGCCGTCCTGCAGCGGACCCGCCCCTTCCGCGGGCCCCACGGCTGTGCCCCAAGAACTTCACCTTGGGAAGCTGTCGCCGCTATCGACGAGACGTCTGAAAGCAGGCGGCGGCCATCAAGGCATCCTGCGCCCGCTCCCCGCCTGCTCGCGACACCACGAGCCTCTGTTTACTTATCGGCTGCTCAGCCGAGAGCTTTACCGGAATTACACAACCCGCATAGAGTGTCCGGAATCCACGCCAGCGCTTGGCGCGGGCCAGAAAGATCGGAATGCCGTGGCGGTTGTCGGCGGGACGCCCAATGCCACTTACTTTAGCGCGATTCCAGTACGGATACCGCGCAGATCCCCGAAGGGGATCAAGATGATAGCCAGGGGTAGCCACCCCTGGAAACCGTTGAAAATCGTATTCGACCCTGAAAGGGTCGGAGAAAGCTGCGGTTTTCTTCAACCCTTTCAGGGTTGAACGGTTATGCGCTTGGAACCAGGGGTGATTACCCCTGGCTATCTTATTGATCCCGCTCCGCGGGATCGGGCCGCAGGGGCCCGCGAGTAGCAAGCTAAAGTAAGTGACATTGGGCGGGACGCTCGCGCTCCCAGGGTGCTTTTTCAGGGCAGACGGTGTGAAGGGAATGGGGGGCAAGAAACTGTCAGCCGACGACCGGCTGACCGCGGATGCCCGTTCTACCGGGCTGGTCTCCGGGCCTTCTTTTGCTGCTCGGCCAGGGGGGCGTCGGCCTTCTTGACGATGTCGTCGAGGCGCTTCCGCTGGCTGTCGTCCAGCATGGCGCGGATGCGCATAATGCCTTCCTGCCGGATGTGATGGGTGAAGGAGTGCAGATCATCGTACTGGCGCATGGTCTCGTCCAGGATCCGCTCCAGTTGGCGGCTCTGCACCTCGGTCAGGCTCAACTCCGACTTGAAGCGCTCGACGTAGTGCGCCCGGTCGGCCTCGTTCCACTTCTTGGCTTGCTCGACTACCGGGCGGGCGGGATGCAAGATGAAGTGCTCGGTCACATTCATGACCAGCGCGCCCGCCACCGCACCGGCCAGGAAGACCGCCAAGCTGTACACCACGGCGCAGGTTCTGTTGGGCAGCACGCTAGTCTCCCTGGGTGGCGCTGGCGGGCATGACGATGGCCCGCATCACGCGCTCACGGTTGGCGTTGTTGTCGCTGCCCAGCGGCGGCGCCTCGGCGCGGATCACCCCAGCATCCAGAGACATCTCCGCGGCCCCACTCCCGCCCCGCTCCGTCACCTGAAGCGCCACGCCATAGGCCCCCAGCAGCAGCACCAGCAGGGTCATGGCAAACGCCAGTTGCCGCCCCAGGGCCGGAAAAAACTGCCAGAAGGGCCACGCCGGCAGCGCCCCCTCGTCTGTGATCCGCAAACGAAGGCGGTTGTAAAAGCCGGGCGCCGGCGCCTCCTCGGCCGCCAGCAGCCGCAACCACTCATGTGTCTGGAACAGTTCCGCTACTTGCGCCCGGCAAGGCGGGCAGCCCTCCAGGTGGCTTTCCACCTCCCGGCGTCGTACCGGCAACAGCGAGCCGTCCAGATAAGATTCCAGGTGTATTTCCACTACCCTATGCATGGCTTCCTTCCCACGAAACCGAGTGCTGAGTGCCGTTGGCCTGGGTACTCGGCACCCCGCACTATCAGGATCCCGTGCGGTGCTCCATCAACCCCGTCTTTTTGGCCACCTTGACCAGCTTCTGCCTGGCCCGGAACAGCTTCACCTTGACCGTGTTCTCGTTCATGGACAGCATGTGGGCCAGCTCTTCCACCGGGTAGCCCTCGACCTCTTTCAGAATGAGCAACTGCCGCTCCTCTGCCGAGAGCCGGTCCAGCAGCCGGACAACGATCTCGCGCAACTCCGTCTGGCGATCCACGTCGGCCGCCGGGTTGCGCCGGACGTCCTCGGTGTTATCGATCCGCCGTAAATCGTCTTCGCTCAGGTCCGACTCGAACGTCAGCTTGCGCACTTTCTGCTTGCGCAGATAATCGTAGCATTCGTTCACGGTGATTTTGTAGATCCACGTGACCAGCGCCGAGCGGAAATCGAACTTGCCCAGAGAGAAGTATATTTTCGTGAAGACCTGCTGGGCAATGTCTTCGGCGTCGTTGCGATTGCGCAGGATGCCGTGAATGATGGAGAACACCTTGCCCTGGTAGCGCTGGACAATTTCGCGGAACGCTTCCTGCTCCCCGCGCTGGGCCCGCCGCACCAGCGCGACTTCAGGGCTAACAGACGGTTCGGTGGCCAGAATCAGACCTGGTAGCGCCAATTCCATCACCCACAGGGACGTATCCGCGTATCAGCACGTTACGCCCTATTTTCAGCCGTGGGCTGTAGGCTGTGGGCTGTGGGCTGTGGGCTCCAGGGGTAAAGCCTCGCGGCCCCCCGCGGCCTACAGCCTACGGCCTACAGTCTACAGCCTACGGCCTACAGCCTAATTCATTCCCATTCGATGGTGCTCGGGGGCTTCGAGCTGATGTCGTAAACCACCCGGTTGACCCCCCGCACCTCGTTGACGATCCTGTTCGACAACCGGCCGAGCAGCTCGTGGGGCAGGGGCGCCCAGTCGGCCGTCATGCCGTCCTCGGAGGTGACGCAGCGGATGGCGATGGTATAGGCGTAGGTCCGCTGGTCGCCCATGACGCCCACGCTGCGGACCGGCAAAAGGACCGCAAACGATTGCCACACTTTATCATACAGGCCCTCGCTCCGGATCGCCTCCAGCAGCACGGCATCCGCCTCACGAAGAATTTCCAGGCGCTCGGCCGTGACCTCGCCGAGAATCCGGATCGCCAGGCCGGGTCCAGGGAACGGTTGACGCTTCAGGATGCGCTCCGGCAAGCCCAGTTCCCGGCCCACGCGGCGAACCTCATCCTTGAATAGATCGCGCAAGGGCTCGATTAATTCGAGATTCATATCGGCGGGCAGGCCGCCCACGTTATGGTGCGACTTGATGGTCGCCGAAGGCCCCTTAACCGACACGGATTCAATCACATCCGGGTAAAGCGTGCCCTGCACAAGGTATTCTATCGGCCCCAGTCTCAGGGCCTCTTCCTCGAAAACGCGAATGAACTCATTGCCGATGATCCGCCGTTTCCGCTCCGGGTCGGTCACCCCTGCCAGCTTGGCCAGAAAGCGGGCGGAGGCCTCGACGCCGATGACATTCAGCTTCAACTGCTCACGTAACAGCGGAAGGATGGCCTTGAACTCGTCCTTCCGCAGTACGCCATTGTCCACGAAGATACAGGTCAGGCGGGCCCCGAGGGCCCGATCGACCAGGGTGGCGGCGACCGAGGAGTCCACCCCGCCGCTCAACGCGCAGACAGCGTGCCCGTCACCCACCCGCTCGCCAACCCGCTTCACCGTCTCGGTGATGAAGGAGGCGGGAGTCCAATCGGCGCAGGCCTGGCAGATGTCAAAAACGAAATTGCGAAGGATCCGGGGGCCGTCCGGGGTGTGGTGCACCTCGGGGTGGAACTGCAGGGCGTAGAGCCCCCGGCTCGCGTCTTCTATGGCCGCGACGGCATTGGCCGTGCGCCCCACGGTGCGGAAACCCTGCGGCAGTTCTTCCACCTCGTCGCCGTGGCTGTTCCAGACCGGGATGGTGCGCGGCAGCCCGGCCAGCAGGGCGGACTCCGAGGTGATGTCCAATTGCGCCCGGCCATACTCGCGGCGCGTGGCCGGCCGCACCCGCCCCCCCAGCTCGTAGGCCATCAACTGCAACCCGTAGCAGAGGCCCAGGACGGGCACGCCCAGCCGGAACACCTCCGGCGAACAGCGCGGCGCACCCTGCTCGAACACCGAGCTGGGACCTCCGGACAGGATGAGGCCCCTCGGCGTCATGCCCCGGATTTCATCGGCCGGAGTGTGGAAGGGGACAATGGCACTGAAGACGTTCTGCTCGCGGATCCGCCGCGCAATCAACTGCGTGTATTGCGAGCCGAAATCCAGGATGACAATGCTGTTGGGCATCGGGGGAGAAAGACCAATTGTACTCCATCCGCGGATTTCGTCGAGTGGGGCGACCGGTGAGAGGGATACAAATCAGCGATTCTTTTGCCCTGCGGCAATCGGCGGGCGGCCGGGAGCGCCGCCGGACCATGGCGCAAAAACAAACGCGCCGACAGGCGCCCGCTTTTCCGGGCGCCCTGTCGGCGAGTTTCTGTTCCCAACTCCGGCTTACGGACGATGGATTACGTGGGCGAAACAGGAGGCGTCAGTCTACCGATCTGGTTCGCCACACTCGCCGCCTGCCCGGCCAGCGTAGAAATCTGACCGCTCAAAGTGGCCTGTTGGGCCTGCAGCGTCTGAAGTTGCGCCTGTTGCGCGGACGTCAGCGGAGTCCCTTGCGCAACCTGTGCCACCAGGGCGTTGATCGCATTCTGATTGGCAGCCAACGAAGACTGCGCCGCCTGCAACGAGGAGAGGATCGATGTCAACTGCGTGAGCAACGCCTGCACCTGCGCATTGTATGTCGTGGTTTGGGTCAGCGAGTTTCGGAGCGACGTAATCTGCGCGTTTAAGGAGGTGATCTGTGCGTTCAGCGCGGTGTTCTGGCTCGTCAACGTAGTCAACTGGCTGCTCGCCTGGGACAGTTGGCTGGAGATCTGCGTCAACTGGGACTGTGTGGCGGCAAAATCGCTTTTGCTCACCCCGGTCTCCGGTCGAGTGGCAATTGCGGCAATCCCGATGGTGGCCGCAGTGATGCCCACCACATAAGCGCCGATGGTCTTAGCGCTGGTGCGGGTGCCACCCGACGGGGTGCCGGCCGGAGGCTGTGGCGCCGGAGAAGGCGCGGCAGCAGCGGGCAAAAGCACCGGGCGACCCAATTGCGCCACGGCCACTTCCTTGGTTGCCTTATTGGTTGCGGTCAGCCGCCCTTCGCTAACGTTCACGCTGACACGCCCGCTGTCCTCGACAACGACATCGGCCGACACCCGCCCGGTCTTGCTGTCCGGCGACGGCGTCAAGGCCCAGGCGGAAGCAATCAGCGTCAACTCCCTGCCGCGGCTCTCGATCCGAGACATTCCCTTGACCAGCTCGACCGACTGGGTGCCGGTCAGCCGCACCTTGCTGTTCGGATTCACGACAAATCCGGCACCACCACTCAGCGTAAAGCGCGCGTACCCGGCAGCCGTCTGAATCGTGTCGCCCATGTACAAGGCGGTTCCACTCGGCACGGTCACGCCGCCAACCGCGACGTTGTCGCTTCCGGCCGAATTCAACATCCCAACCGGCTGCGGGGAAGCCGCGAAGGAAGCAAGTGCAAAAACAAGCATGCCCACCATCACTGCCGCTCTACGGACCAACATGTCATCCTCCTCAAGAAAAACTTGCCCTTGGCTCTAGTCGATCTCTTTGATCTCGTCCTAAAGGTCACCCACAGTTTGGGGGAACTGGGAACCTAAACCCTACCCTCACGGTAGAACACCGATTCTCGATGCAATCGGGTGCCCTTGTCAAGTTAATTTCCTCTTAATCTTAGGGATAGAAGGGATAGATTTGTCGCAAAGGCTTGCGGGTCTCTCGCCTCAGCCGGGACTGGGAATCGCCAAACAAGTCGAAGCACGACGCCTGCATCCGCAGCCGGTGGGCCAATCTGCTGTCTTGGCCGGATCGGCCGCCAGTGCCGGCGCGGTCCCGGACGCCGCCGGTAGTGGTCCCAGGGAAACCCGCCTGATTCGCTTTGAGGCTCTGGAGGCTGGCGTGGCTCAGACTGTATTTTCAAGCCGATTTCGGTATACTTAAGCTGTTTTCTCGGCCGTCCGGCCGGATCTTCAAGGGCTCCGCCGGCAGTACCGTCCGATGATTCGTGGATAGGAGCTGCTGGCCATTCAGGTTATTGCGGGAGCACCGGTTCGCCCACGTGATGGCCGACCGGCAGCCTGCACGAGAGGGTCATAGCCATGCTCAAGGGCGTCGTCCTGGCAGGCGGTACGGGCAGCCGCCTGTACCCACTGACGAAGATAACAAACAAGCACCTGCTCCCGGTTTACAACAAGCCCATGATCTATTACCCCATCGAGGCGCTGGTCAACGCCGGGGTCCGCGACATCCTGGTCGTGACCGGAGGCCGGAACAGCGGTGACTTTCTGCGCTTGCTCGCCAACGGCAGGGAGTTCGGGCTCAGCCACGTCAATTACGCCTATCAGGAGGGGGAAGGAGGAATTGCCGAAGCGCTTTCCCTGGCCGAGCATTTCGCCGATGGCCACCGCCTGTGCGTTATTCTGGGCGACAACATCATCGAGGGAAATATCATCGGATCGGTCCGGGACTTCGCCCAACAACCCTGCGGCGGCAAGGTGCTCCTGAAAGAGGTGAACGATGCCGAACGGTTCGGCGTGGCCGAGCTCAGGGACGGCAGGGTCGTCAGTATCGAGGAGAAGCCCAGGTCCCCGAAGTCGGGCTATGCGGTCACCGGCATCTACATGTATGACGACACCGTCTTTGAGAAAGTCCGCAAGTTGAAGCGCTCAGAGCGGGGCGAACTGGAGATCACCGACGTGAACAACCAGTACATCCAGGAGGACAGTCTGACGTACGACATTCTGGAGGGCTGGTGGACGGACGCGGGCACGTTCGAATCTCTGCGGCGGGCCACCAACCTGGTGGCGGAAA
>JAPKYU010000197.1 GCA_026394175.1 Acidobacteriota bacterium
AGACTGGCGGCGTGCCTGGGGACAAGGCAGCTTCCCGTTCCTCTTCGTGCAGCTCGCCAACTTCAAGTCCAACGGAAACTGGCCGGTGCTGCGCGAATCGCAGACCGAGGCGCTGGCGCTGCGCCATACCGGCATGGCCGTGATCATCGACATCGGCGAGTCGAAAGACATCCACCCCAAGAACAAGCAGGACGTTGGGCTGCGGCTGGGGCTGGCGGCCCGGGCCGTGGCCTACGGCGAAGACATCGTTTATTCCGGCCCCATGTTCCGCCAGCTCACCACCGAGGGCAACCGCCTGCGGGTCTGGTTTGAGCATGTGGGCGGGGGCCTGCTGTCGCGCGGCAGCAGCGAGCTGGGCGGATTCACGATCGCCGGCAAGGACCTGGATTTCGTCGCCGCCCAGGCCACCATCGAGGGCGACACGGTGGTGGTTTCCAGCCCCGGTGTGAAGGCGCCGGTGGCGGTGCGCTACGCCTGGGAGGACGATCCGGGGGCGGCCAACCTGATCAACAAGGCCGGCCTGCCGGCCTCCCCCTTCCGCGCCGGCGAGCCCATCAAGCCTTGACCAGCCGCAGATTTCGCAGAGCCGCGACCGCCGCAGGCAAAAACAAATCCGCGGATTCCGTGGATTGATGCGGACTGCCGCCGGGGCTAGGCTTGGGAATCCGCGAAAATCCGCGTGAATCCGCGGATCATCGCAGTTCCGGGGAGCAGCCGGGCTATGGAATCTGCCGGATTCCCGCCCATTCAAGACGTTTGTGCTATCATCCGGCCACGGTGAACAGCGAGGCCGAAATCGGCGGGGTGCTGGAGCGCATGCGGCGCGAATGGGATGAGCGCGCCGCCAAGGACCCGGACTACTACGTCTATACGCGCGACCGCGGCTTCGAAGAAAAGGACTTCGAGGAATCGGGCCGGATCAATTACGACCAGCTCGTTCGTCCCTCGCTGCCGCTGTTTCTGAACGGGCGTTCGCCGCGCGCCTGCCGGGTGGTGGAGATCGGCTGCGGACTGGGACGCATGACGCGCTGGTTCGCCGAGGAATTCCTGGAGGTGCACGGCGTCGATGTTTCGGCCGAGATGATCGCCGAGGCGCGCCAGCGGCTGGGCCGCTATCCCAACGTGGTCCTCCACCTGGGCTCCGGCAGCGACCTCGGCTTCCTGCCCGACGAATATTTTGACCTGGCCTTTTCCTATATCGTGTTTCAGCACATCCCCTCGCGCGGCGTCATCGAGAACTACGTGCGCGAGACGGCACGGGTGCTGAGGCCGGGCGGCGTGTTCAAATTCCAGTTAAATGGGGCCCGCGTCTTCCAGCCGGGGAACTGGGAACGCGACACCTGGCAGGGCGAAGTCTACTCGCTGGCCGAGGCCTGCCGGATGGCGCGGGACGCGGGGCTGTCGCCGATCTTCGCCGACGGCATCGGCACGCAATATTTCCTTCTGGCGGCGCGCAAGGGCTGGCCGGCCACCACGGCCCGCGTGGGCTGCCTGTTTCCGGCGCAACCCGGCGTTGAGCCGCGATTGCTGGAGGGCTGGCAGGGCGCCGGCGAGACCAGCTCGCGCTCGGTGCGCCCGCGCTTTTGCACCCGGCTGGCCGCGCCCCGCGCCGGCCGCCTGACGTTTTTCCTGGCCATCTGCTTCCCGCCGCTCGATCCCTTTCCTGCCTACACCATCGCGGCCGGCGTGAACGGGCGGGAAATCGGCCGCGGCGCGGCGCACCGCAAGGGCGACCATTATTTCGAGTGGCCGGCGCCGGCCGAAATTGCCGGCAGCGAGGCGGTGGTGACCGTGGAGATCGATCCGCCGTTTGGGTCCGCCGACGAGCCGGCCGTGCGCGCGCTCGGCATTTACGCGCCAAGGGAGTAGCTGTCAGCTATCAGCTCTCAGCTATCAGCTATCAGCTTTTGGCTATCCCGGGGCGAGCCGTAAGTGCGATACCGTAGACAGACTGCACGAAGCGGATGGAGGCGCAGTCGAAGCCGAAAGCGGCCGGACGATACCTGAGGGCCGACGGCTGAAAGCTGATAGCTGAAAGCTGATAGCTGCTGTTCTTGACACTGGTGCCCGCGGGCGAAACAATAAGCCTACGGGACGCAAGCCGAAGCACTATGCGCTTCTTCTGGACCGTGGGGCAAGCTTTTGTCTCTAACCTGATTCGCCGCCGCGCGTTGCTGGCGAACCTGGTGGTGCGCGACTTCAAGCAGCGGTACGTCGGTTCGGCCGCCGGCTGGCTGTGGGCCGTCATCCACCCCGCGGTGCTGCTGCTCAGCTACAGCTTTGTGTTCGCGGCGGTGTTCAAAGTGCGCCCCATTCCCGGCTCCGGCACCGACAGCTTCGTCCTCTATCTGTTCGCCGGCATTCTGCCCTGGCTGCTGTTCCAGGAAACGGTGCAGCGCTCGGCGACCACGGTGCTCGATCACTCCAACCTGATCACCAAGACCGTTTTCCCCTCCGAGGTTCTGCCCATCTCGCTGTTCATTTCCGGGCTGCTGAACCACTTTCTGGGCCTGGCGGTGCTGCTGGCCATGGTGGCGGTGCTGGTCAAGAAGATCACCGTGTTCATCCTGCTGGTGCCGGTGTATATGGTGCTGCTGGCGCTGTTCACCATCGGGGTGGGCTGGCTGGTGTCCAGCCTCAACGTGTTTCTGCGGGACACCGCGCAGGCCCTCTCGGTGATCCTCACCTTCTGGTTCTGGTTCACGCCCATCTTCTTCAGCGCGCAAAGCCTGCCGGAGCGGGTGCGATTCATCGCGCGGATCAACCCGCTGGCCTACGTGGTGGAAGCCTACCGCAACTGCCTGCTGGCGGGGCGGGCCCCGGCGCCGGCCGACCTGGGGCTGACGGCCGCCTTCGCCATCGTCTCGTTCCTGGCCGGCGGCCTGTTCTTCCGCTACACCAAGCGCGCCTTCGGAGACGTCCTCTGATGAGCGCCGCGGTGGCCATGCAAGGCGTCAGCAAGAGCTATCCCGTGTACGGCTCGCCGTCCGACCGCTTCAAGGAACTGCTGGCGCTGGGACGCCGCAGCTATCACCGCGACTTCTGGGCGCTGCGCGACGTCAGCTTCGAGATCGAGCGCGGCAGCACCTTCAGCATCCTGGGCGAAAACGGGGCGGGAAAGAGCACCCTGCTGCAACTGGTGGCCGGCATTTTTCGCCCCACCTCCGGCCGCCTGGAGGTGAGCGGGCGCGTGTCGGCCCTGCTGGAGCTGGGCTCCGGCTTCAATCCGGAATTCAGCGGGCGGGAGAATGTCTTTCTCAACGGCGCCATCCTGGGCCTGAGCAACCGCGAGATCGAGCGGCGCTACCCGCAGATCGTGGACTTCGCCGAGATCGGCGACTTCATCGACCAGCCGGTGAAGACTTATTCCAGCGGCATGGTGGTGCGGCTGGCTTTCGCCGTGGCCATCAGCGTGGACCCGGAAATCCTGCTGGTGGACGAAGCGCTGGCCGTGGGCGACATTTACTTCCGCCAGCGCTGCATGCGCAAGATCCACGAGCTGCACCGCTCCGGCGTGACCATCCTGTTCGTCACCCACAACATCTCCGACGTGAAATCGCTGGCCACCCGCGCCATGTGGCTGGCCAACGGGCAGATCGTGGAGCTGGGCGACCCGGATCGCGTGGTCAGCCATTTCCAGGCGGCCATGGTCAACAAGGACGCGCACTACCTGCGCCAGCACGCCCGGGCGGAAGCCGAAACCGCCGGAGAAGTGTTCGCCTCGCGCCCGGCCGAGCTGGTGGAGAAGATCCCCAACATCGATTTTCGCTACGGCACGGGGCGCGCCCATGTGCTGGGGATCGCGGTGATGAACCAGCGGGGAGAAGAGATCGGGCTGCTGCCGCCGGGGGAGACCATCGTGGTCCGCGTCAGCGTCCGCGCCCGGCAGGAGATGCCGCAGCCCATCGTCGGCTTCATGCTGCGCAACCACCTGGGCGTCGATTTCTCCGGCACCAATACCGCGCTGGAGGGCGTGGAGATGCCGCCCCTGCGGCCCGGCGAGGCGCTGACCGTCGATTTCCTGGTGGCCCTGCCGGAGCTGTATCCCGGCCACTTTTCGTTCTCTCCGGCCATTGCCAACGGCATGCTGGAGGGGTATGAAATGTGCGACTGGATCGACAACGCCGTCACCCTGCAGATGGAAAAGCGGCGGGAGATGTACGGCTATTTCCGGCTGCCGTGCCAGGTGGAAGTGCGCGGCGTGAGAGTCGTAAACACGACGTGAGGGCGGGAGCTTTATCACCATGGAATTTACCGGCGAGCGGGTGATCCCCGGGCAGGTCGATGCCGACCTGTGGAATGAGCACCTGTCGCGGTACGCCTTCGCGGCGCGGCTGGTCGGCCGGCTGCCGGCCGGCAAGCGCCGGCGTCTGCGGGTGCTCGATGCCGGTTGCGGCTCGGGTTACGGCACGGCATTGCTGGCCGCCGCCGCGCCGGGCGTGAAAGCGATTGGGGTCGATATCAGCGAGGAAGCGCTGGCCTGGGCCGCGGGCCATTACCCGGCCCCCAACCTCCGCTTTCATCCGGGCGATTGCCTGGCGTTGCCGTTTGCCGACCATGAGTTTGACGTGGTGGTGGCCTTCGAGATGATCGAACACCTGGCCGACGCCGCCGGTTTCTTGAAGGAGGCGGCGCGCGTGCTTGCTCCGGCCGGCCTGCTGATTGCTTCCACTCCCAATCGCCGCTACTACTCGGAGGAGCGCGGGTACACCAACCCGTTCCACACCCGGGAGTATGACGCGGAGGAATTCGACCGGCTGCTCGAGCCTTTCTTCCCCTGCCGGATGACGTTCGTTCAGAATCACGCCGCCGCGATTTCTTTTTCCCCTTTGGACCGCGGCCAGGCCGGCGCGGCCCGCGGGGAAGCGGGGTTCGGCCCCGGGCAAGCCGCGGACCCCGGCGCGGCGCCCGACGAGCCGCATTTCCTGGTAGCCCTGGCCTCCCGCCAGCAGGTTCCGGCGGCCGAGCCGTACGTGTTCGTCCCGTCATCGGCCAACGTGCTGCGCGAGCGGGAAACTCACATCGGCGCGCTGGAAAAGGAACTGGCGGGCGGCACCAGTGGCATCCGCCAACTGCAACAGGAGCATGAAGAGACGGTCACCTGGGCGCGTGGCCTGGAAGGCGAACTGGGCAAAGCGCGCGAGGCGCTCGAGGCGCGCCAGCAGGAGTTGGACGAGCGAACCTTGTGGGCGCTGCAACTCGATCGCGAAATCGAGCGGCTGGAGAACCTCGCCCTGGGCCTGCAGCGCGAATACTCCAAGCAGCGCACCGCCAGTGCCACCCGCCTGCTGCTGGACCTGCTGTGGGGCATCCCCTCCATCGTCTACGGCGCGTTTGGCTTTGTGATCATGCAACTCCTGGGCCTAC
>JAPKYU010000144.1 GCA_026394175.1 Acidobacteriota bacterium
AGAAGGTCCAGGTGCGGTGCCCGGTGGTCATGTCGTCCTCGATGACGTCGGTGCAGGTGATGTCGGCGGGCATCAGGTCGGGCGTGAACTGGATGCGCCGGAACGACAGCCCCAGGGCCCGCGCCACGTTGCGCACCAGCATGGTCTTGGCCATGCCGGGCATGCCGGTAATCAGGGAGTGGCCGCCAACCAGCAGCGACAGCATCACCAGGCTCACCGCTTCGTCCTGGCCCACGATGGCGCGGCGCACCTGGGCCAGAATGGCGTCGCGGTGCCGCCGCAAGCGCTCCAGCAGCTCGCGCGTTTCGGTTTTGATTTCCGGCTGTGCCGGACCTTCTTCAAACATCGTCCTAATCCCCCCCTGGAGTATTTTCACCGCAACAACAGCCGCGCCACTACTGGCTCAGCTCCAGCAGCAACTTCTGCGCGGGGCTGAAGCCCGGCGCGATTTCCAGCGCCGCCAGCACTTCCCTGCGCGCTTCCGGGCGGCGCCCGGCGGCGGCATAGGCGCGCGCCAGGTTGAAATGCGCCTGGGCCTGATCCACCGGCTTGAGCGCCAGCACCACGCTGAACTCGCGTACGGCCTCGGCGCCCGGCCGCGACTCCAGATAGAACTCGCCCAGCCGCTGATGCAGCTCGGCGTCGAGCGGCGCCACATACAGGAACGCTTCCCAGACTTCCGCGGCCTGGCGCGGCCGGCCCAGTTCCATCAGCAAATCGGCCAAACGGCGGGCCATCTGCGGGTCGTGCCCGCCGGCGCGCAGCCAGCGCTGGAGCTCGGCGGCGGCTTTGTCGCGCTCGCCGCGGGCCAGATGGATCTCGGCGGCCAGCTCATACGGGCCGCCCGCCTCCACGGCCTCGGGGAAAAGCTCGCGGGCCGCTTCGGCGTGCCCCAGCGCTTCCGCCGGCCGGTTATCGTCCTGGAACGCCCGCGCGAGCTGCAGCCGGGCGAAGAAATTCTGCGGGCGCCGCGCCGCCTCCGCTTCCAGTTCTTTTCGCGGCCGCGGCTGCCGCCAGTCCAGGT
Organism: Acidobacteriota bacterium; assembly: GCA_026394175.1. GTDB lineage: Bacteria > Acidobacteriota > Terriglobia > JAJPHL01 > JAPKYU01 > JAPKYU01. The sequence goes on from JAPKYU010000144.1 coordinate 1,025, forward strand.
CAATGGCGCTCATGGGCTTCGCGGTCAGCGGCTGCAGCCAGGCGCGGAAGGCGCGGTCCAGGTCGTCCAAGGGCCGGCCCAGCACGCGCTCCAGCGCGGCGTCCGGCTTCTCGCCGGAACGGAAGGCGGCCAGCAACGCCAGGATTTTCTCGAAGCCGTGCTTTTCGGCGATGAAGCGGCAGAACATGCCGGCCTGGTAGTACGCGAACTGCACCTGGCCCGGAAACTTGGGGCGAACGAAAGCGGCGTTGAGCTGCGCCACCGGAACCAGCTTGTTTTCCTGGAGGGCGCGCACGGTCTCCAGGTCCAGCCGGTCGCCCCATCCGGCGCGCTGCTCCTCGTAAACCGAGAGGCCCTCGGTGAACCAGCGCGGGACGCGGTTGTCGCTGGCGCCCAGCGTGACCACGTGCGCCATCTCGTGCCACAGCGTGCTGCCCCAGTGGAAACTGCCGGCGGGCCGCGCCGCCGGGCTGTCCATGGCCACGATGGCGCCGAACGAGACGCCCAGCGCGCCCAGGCCCGGCAGACCCAGCGCGCGCACCGCAAAGTCTTCGTGGTCCGGAAACATCTCGAAGGAGACCTTCTCGGCGGGCATGTAGCGGTAGCGCTCGGCCAGCGCGCGCAGCGAGCGCTCCAGCAGCTCTTCCA
>JAPKYU010000006.1 GCA_026394175.1 Acidobacteriota bacterium
TGCGCGACCTGACGCGCCGCCAAACGCGCCGCCTCTTCCGCCGCTACCCGCTCCGTTTCCTGCTGAGCCGCAACGCGCGCCGCCTCTTCCGCCGCTACCCGCTCCGCTTCCTGCTGCGCCGCAACGCGTGCCGCCTCTTCCGCCGCTACCCGCTCCGCTTCCTGCTGAGCCGCAACGCGTGCCGCCTCTTCCGCCGCTACCCGCTCCGCTTCCTGCTGAGCCGCTACACGCGCCGCCTCCTCCGCCGCCAGGCGCTCCGTTTCCTGCTGCGCCGCAACGCGTGCCGCCTCTTCCGCCGCAACCCGCTCCGCTTCCTGCTGCGCCGCGCGCTCCGCCTCTGCCTGATCCTTGGCAGGCTCGGTGACTTCCGCGGGCGCCGCCGCTGCTTTGTCCGCATCCGATCTCAGGTTTCGAATAACATCCAGGTTCTGTTGGCCTTCCGCTACCGGCACTACTTCTTTGTAGCGTTCCAGCGATTCCTCATCCCGGCGCAACATTCCCAGTGCAAGCGCCGCATTGGCACGATACTTCCCCGACTGCGGGTCCCGTTCCGCCGCTTTCTCAAAACACGGCAGCGCGCCTTCGGCATCGCCCTTCATCAGCAGGCATATGCCCCGGTTGTTCAGAATGATCGGGTCATTGGGGGCCAGTTTCGCCCCGGCATCGAGCAGCGCCACCGCCTCGTCAAGCCGGCCCTGCTGCACGCGAAGTCCCGCCAGGTCCGAATACGACGGCACAAAATCCCCGTATTCCTTGATCAGCCGCAGCAGCACGATCTCCGCCTGCGAAAATTTGCCCTGCGACTGCAGCGCCCGCGACATCGCGTACAGCGCTTTCGCCGTCGGGTCTTGATAGTGGGCGTCGGCGGGTTTCAGCCCCGCCTGGACGCCCGCGCCCGGCGTTGTCGCGCAACCCGCTGCCAGAAACACTATCGCGGCCAGAGCCGCGCTACATCTTGGTGCGAACCGAAGGTGACCCATTGGTGGACCTCCCCTGTCTTGTGACCGGCACGCCGGTCCGTTCGGACTGCTTGCTATCGGACTCGTTCTCTTTGGCCAGGGCTTCCACGACGCGCTCGGACGCCATGCCGTCCCCGTCGGGTTGGCCATCAACGATTCTTACGCCCTCCGTTTTCACCTCGTGTTCGCGCAAAAACGCGAGCACCGCATCCGACCGGGCGGCATACAGCGCGTCGTTCGCCGATCCCCGCGGCATCCGCACTTCCCCCGGGAATGCGCGCAGGTACGTCGCCAGAATAGCCAGTTCACGCTGACCCAGTTCGGTCAGGTGCGCCGTCCGTGGCTCGAAATGGTACGGAAATACCGTTGCCTGCCTCACAATGGCGTTCGCCGCCGCTTCGTCAAAATAATCGTGATACATCCGCGCCATCGCCAGTTGGTTTTGCATCGGGTCGCACAACGCCCGCTGCTGCGGATCCACCGCGCAGCCCCACATAACACACGCTATACATCCCAGGCTCACCAAAACCGCCAACCCCGCTCTTGTTCTCATGAAGCCTCTCCTCCGGCCCTGCGGCCGTCAGTTGCTGAATATCCTTACCAGCGCGATGCCGGCAGGGCCTACCGCCACAATTAGAACTACCGGAAATATCAAGACCACCATCGGAAAAAGCATCTTCACCGCCATTTGCTCCGCGTGTTCTTCCGCCCGCTGGCTGCGGGTCTCCCTCATGCTCCGGGCAAATACGCATAACGCCTCAGAAATCGTTGTCCCAAACCGTTCCGACTGAACCAGCACCGCCACCAACGACAACAGCTCGCTCACCCCGGTCCGCTGAGCCATATGACGGATCGCCGACCCCCGGTCTTCGCCCAGATGGATCTCCAGGTTGGTCAGGGCCATCTCGTCCCCCAGCACCGGGCATACCGACCGCATCTCTTCGGATGCGGCATTCCACGCCGTGTCAAGCCCCATGCCGCCCGACACACACACCTCCAGCAGATCCACCATGTCCGGAAGATGATCGTTGATGGCCATCGACCGCTTCCGCGCGGCCAGCCCAACGTACAAGTTCGGAATGAAAAACAGGACTGCGCCTATCGCCAGGATCGCGCCGGCCTTTACCGTGATCGCCATGTCGGCCGTTGCAAGCGCCATGGCGCCCGCGCCCAGGCCCGCCAAAAGCAAAAACATCTTCGCCCCGAAAAACATCCCGATCGCGCCCCGGCCGTAGAAGCCGGCCCGCGCCAGTTGGGCCCTCAGTTGAGGCGACGCGTCGGAAAACGTCCCGGTCCCG
>JAPKYU010000711.1 GCA_026394175.1 Acidobacteriota bacterium
CGATCCGTTGTGACGGGTCTCCCCCAACGCAATAGGGCTGCCCGGTCCACCAGATAAAGCAGCTTGATGAGCTTCATGTAGTTCATCTGGTCACCGTGAAGCCGTAGAAGGAGGGAAGCCGCCTGGGTCGCCTTGGCTTCATTGAAGGGCAACAATCGCATGGCTGTAGTTTAGCCTCTCCGTTACGCGACGCTGAAAGCATCTAACGGTTTTCATCGGCTGTCAAGAAAAAAGTCTTGACTTTTTATTCTGAGTGTGCTCACAGACTCAACAATCGAGCCAATGTCCAGACCCTGATCGGTGATCCCCGCTTGCATGGCGGGCGTGACGCGCAGCGTGCTGTGAACCCGCACGAACTTGTACCCCGCGAAATGAAGGGCAAGCGGGGGAGCGGGGTGCAGGGGCAAGAGGGGCGGCGTTTGGGCCCCTGTTGCCCCCGCCAGTTGTGTAGAAGCCCCCCGGTTGTGCTCATGGTTAATGCTCGCTTCTTTCAGAACCGCGGAGGGTTTGGCCATTCGCTTTTGCAGCTCTGGAGCAAAGCGGCTTTGGCTGCCCGCTGGGCCCCCGCATTTGGGCGCCGGCTGCCCGTTTTCGGCTGTTTAACAGGCTGGTTTACTGGATTATAGGACGGTTGCATCCATTTCTACTTCGTTTATTTTGTTATAGTTGCATCACCGCAGCCTGTATTTTACAGGTTATATACAGGCGGGAGCCGACAAACCTCTGGAATCATCATTATGGTCCCATAATTTCAGTATAGCATACGTTGTCAAGTTTTTCGGCCCTTCCGGCTCGCTCGCGGTTGAAAACAAACCAAATAAAGTTCGGACGCGATTTTTCAGGTTTTCGGCTGTGAGCCGCGTGCCGGCGCGGCGGGCAATCAGTCCGGCGGCTAACTCGCTGTCCCTGCGCGTTTTAGCTGGCTAACGGCGAGCATCAGCCTTCGGCGCGGCTACGCGACGATAGGCTGGATGCGCTGGTTAGCAAAGCATCTTTCTGACCGTTGCAGCAAAGACGGGATGCGGCGCAAACGACCCCGATCGTTGCAAGAGGGACACGTCAATGTGGCTTGCAATCAGGGAATTGTGCACTGTGTTCAGATAAACCTTGCGGTACTGCTTCCATATCAGATCACGCAAGTGCCTCTTGGGATCCAAGAGAGACTCGGGATTCCCTGGAAGTCGCGGACGCTGATTCTCATGGAATGCTGCCGCAATTGCCCCACCGTCGTACAACAACCATGCCTCAATTTCCCGCTTTGGTATCAGCACGACGCTGGCCTTCGGACTCGCAGGGGCGACTGCACCAGTAAGGTCGGCCCGAAGTCGTTCTTCATCGTGCACATCAAGGTCATGAACCACTACGATCCACGGACACCCCCGTCGCACGAGATTCCTGGCCCAAGCCCCACACTTGCGCCGCAACTTCCCACAGCCATGGCCCACAAACCGTTTGAATCCGATGCGGTGCGGTTTCAGAAGGGCCAATGTGATCTCGCGGAGGACTGCAACATCGCTATCATCCTCGGCAATTATCCCAATTTTCATAACCGATCTCCCAGACCACCTTCGCGCCAGTATTCTCCCAGATTGCCCTCTTGCTCGAGATACTCCCGAAGGGCCGAAAACTCCTTGGCCGTCATCGCCTTGGGGCTATGACAAGCAACGGTCCCTGCTGACTTCTCAAATGTGACTCGGTAAACGTTCTCTGGAGTTACGTGATCCAAGACATAGTCCGAGTGTGTCGAAATGACCATCTGCTTGTGCCGCGAATAGGACTTGACGATTTCAAGGATGCTGGAGAGCAGGCCGTGGTGAACACACACTTCCGGTTCCTCGATCAGTAGGGCAGTGCTATCCCCGGTTATCACGTAAAATAGGAGAGCGAGAGTTTTGAAGGTCCCTTCCGATAGCTGGTTTGGAGAGAGTTTATGCCATCCGATTCTGAACTGAGGGATGACCAGCAGCATGTGCCGTTTACGGACCTCAACGTTCCCGCCAACCCGAACCGAATAATCGATGGATGAAGTCGGCACTTCGCGAAAGGTCAGGTCGTCAATGAGCCGGAGCCCCTTCGGACCCACAATGTCGATGAACTGCTCGTATCCACGGTTCGATTCTGCCTTTTTGGCAGAATACATGTTGTAGAGAATTCTCGCGTGTCCACGGAGCCGAAACAGCCTGCGACGCTTTCCTTCCTGTTGAATCTCAAAGGATACGGCACAAGAGCCAGGATTCGTGAACTGGGAAGCTCCATAATATCTAATCCCGCTGCAGTACTCGGCAACGCTACTCAGAGCGCGAGTAGTCCATTTCGGTATGTCCCTGATCATTCTCATCAACTTATACGGATGTATCCGGTGCAAGTGGCGGAAGTAGTCCGGGACCATGCCGTCACGCAAAAGACGCCCTGCAAAGGCGACTGGAATTTCGAAGGAGGCATGTTTTCCATTTTGGCCCTTGAACAGCCACTTCTGTCGTGAAGCCAGCATTACGTCGTTGTTGGACTCATTGGTGTAGGCATTAACTGATGCATTGAGTTGTATCCGAGTGCGACGCTGCTGAAACACCGCCTTGATGCGAGAACTCACAGTGATCGCGTCCTCGTGCGATGGGCCATAGTCCTCTTCTCGGGCCATTTTATTAAGGAACATGATGGCTTGGAGGATGTTGGTCTTGCCACTGCTATTTGGCCCAATGAGTACGGAGAGATTGGGATGGAGGTCAATCGAGGTTCGCAGGCAGGACCGGTAGTTCTGAATCACAATGCGTTTCAGCATAAGTGCCTCTCTTCGCTAACTCCTGATTCGACAGACCTGCATAAGACGGGCCCTGGTCAGCCTAAGGGAAAACCGCTGGCGGCGGGCCGGGGTCACAAGTGCTTGCCGGATAACCACTCCTGTCTCATTCCCCAAGTTTCCTCCACTGTCTCAGGCTGACCGGTCGGTGCGCATAATCCTCCGGATCTCGCCGGAGACAGGCATCCGCAGCCGGTCCAGGGAATAGCCCCTGTGGCGAGCGACGATTCCCGGCGGAGTTGTTCATGACGCCCCGCTCCAAGAAACTGCTGGCGCTGGTAACGTAGGGTATCTCTTTATACGCCCGGGCAACCTGCGAGTCAAGGGCACAGGACCTCGCCTGTCGGCGAAAATGCCGGATAGATCTCGCCCAACGCCTCAGTTTTTTTCGATGCGGCTGCCAACTGCCGGATAGTCGGCTGCTCGGAAACTGACCCACCACCCGCCCGCAGAAAAGGCTTGACAAGCGTGGCGGGGTGTTATAGCTTACTGGAATCTACAGTGCTGTAATTGATAGCGGCTTGATCGGGCCGGCGCGGCGACGCCGGGCCCGTTTTTTGACAATTGGAACACCGGGAGGACGGGCGGGAATGCCCTGTCCCAGAATTACGATACGTTTGGCTCCTTTTCCTGCATGGCACCTGTATTAGCAGGTGGCGCTGCCGGTGGCACCTATCTGCTTGCCTGCCGGTGGGTTACACGCACGAAGGCGAGAAGCCGGCGGCCAACGGGGATTGCAAGCCACTGAAAACGATGCACTTGCCACGCACCTGTTATCCGCGGATAAAAAGCTCTTTAATTCTCTTATTTCGCCTGCCTCCGCGAAGAGAATTTGGATAATGCTCAGCGGCAGGCGGCCCGGCGGCGCAGTGTATAATCATTGATTACTTTTCGTCCACGGAGCAGAGATGAGAGCCCCGCTCGAGCTGAAGAACACGATCAACCTGCCGCGCACCGATTTCCCCATGAAGGCCAACCTGCCGCAGCGCGAGCCGGAGATGCTGGAACGGTGGGAGCGGGAGCAGCTCTACCAGCGGATTCGCGAGCGCCGGCGCGGCGCCCCGCGTTTCATCCTGCACGACGGGCCGCCCTACGCCAACGGCCCCATCCACCTGGGCACGGCCCAGAACAAGATCGTCAAGGACTTCATCGTCAAATCGCGGAACATGGCCGGTTATGACGCGCCCTATGTGCCCGGCTGGGATTGCCACGGCCTGCCCATCGAAAACCGCGTGGACCAGGAACTGGGGCCGCGGAAGGCGAAGATGTCGGCGTACGAATTCCGCCAGGCCTGCCGGCGCTTTGCCGAGAAGTACGTTGGAGTCCAGCGCGACGACTTCAAGCGCCTGGGGGTCTTCGGCCAGTGGGACCAGCCCTACCTGACCATGAGCGCCGAATACCAGGCCACCATCGCCGGCGCCTTCGTCACCTTCCTCGAGAAAGGATATGTGTACAAGGGCATGAAGCCGGTGCACTGGTGCATCACGCACCAGACGGCGCTGGCCGAAGCCGAGGTCGAGTACGAGAACCACAGCAGCCCCTCGATCTGGGTGCCCTACCCGCAGGCCGAGGACGATCCGAAACGCTTCGGGCCGAACCTGTTGGCCATCATCTGGACCACCACGCCGTGGACGCTGCCGGCCAGCATGGCGCTGACCGTGCACCCCGACTTTGACTACGTGATCCGCGAGGCCCAGGACGGCAACGCCTACCTGCTGGCCGCCGAGCTGACCGGCCTGGCGGCCGAGAAAACCGGATTGAAATGGGGGGCGGTGCGCGCCGAAGCGAAGGGCAAGGAACTGGAGGGGCTGCGCTTCCGCCACCCCTTCCTGGACCGCGACATTCCGGTGATCCTGGGCCCGCACGTGACGCTGGAACAGGGCAGCGGCATCGTGCACACGGCGCCGGGACACGGCCACGAGGACTACGTGGTCGGCCAGCAGTACGGCTTGCCCATCTTCTGTCCCGTGGACGAGACCGGCCGCTTCACGGCCGAGGCCGGCGCCGGGTTGGCCGGGCAGCAGGTGTTCGAGGCCAACACCGCCATTGTCGAGATCCTGCGCCGGCACGGCCGCCTGCTGCGCTCCGAGACGCTGGAACATTCCTATCCGCACTGCTGGCGTTGCCATCACCCGACCATCTTCCGGGCCACCGAGCAGTGGTTCATCGGCATGGAGCGCAACAACCTGCGCCGCCGCGCCCTGGAGGAAATAGCCAAGGTGAAGTGGTCGCCGGCCTGGGGCGAGAGCCGCATCTTCAACATGATCGCCATTCGCCCGGACTGGTGCATCTCGCGGCAGCGCCTCTGGGGCGTGCCCATCATCGCTTTTTATTGCGAGCAGTGCGGCGAGCGGCTGGCCGACGTTGCCGCGCTCCGCCACACGGTGGAGATTTTTGGCCGGGAAACGGCCGACGCCTGGTACCTGCGGCCGGCCGGCGAGCTGCTGCCCGCCGGCACGCACTGCGCGCGCTGCGGTGGCGCCGCTTTCCGCAAGGAGTCCGACTTCCTCGACGTGTGGTTCGACTCCGGCTCCAGCCACCTGGCCGTGCTGGGGCACAGCGAGGAGCTGCCCTGGCCCGCCGACGAATATATGGAAGCGGGCGACCAGTATCGCGGCTGGTTCCACAGCTCGCTGCTGGTGGGCGTGGGCATTCGGGACGGGGTGCCCTACCGGCAGGTGGCCACCGCCGGCTGGGTGCTGGACGGCGAGGGCCGGGCCATGTCCAAGTCGCTCGGAAACGTGGTCGCGCCGCAGGAAATCTGGAAGAAATACGGCGCCGAAATCCTGCGCCTGTGGATCGCCTCGGTGGATTTCCGCGAGGACATGTGGTACTCGGACCTGACCATGACGCGGCTGGCCGACGCCTACCGCAAGATTCGCAACACCTTCCGCTTCGCCCTCAGCAACCTCTACGATTTCTCGCCGGAGCGCGACATGGTGGCGGCCGAGGGCCTGCCGGACATCGACCGTTGGGCGCTGGTGCGCACCGCCGAGTTGATCGACCGCTGCCGCGCCTGGTACGACGAGCAGATGTTCCACAAGGTCTACCACAGCGCCTACGACTTCTGTACCGTCCAGCTCAGCTCCTTCTACTTCGACGTGCTGAAGGACCGGCTGTACACTTCGCCGCCCGCTTCCCAGCGGCGCCGCGCGGCGCAAACCGCCTTCTACCTGATCACCGAGGCCCTGCTGCGGCTGCTGGCCCCCATCATGGCCTTCACCTGCGACGAGGCCTGGCAGCATCTTCCCGGCCGGGCCGGAGCGCGGGAAAGCGTTCACCTGGCCGATCTGCCGCGGGGGGCGCAATTGACGGCCGGCATCACCGCCGAGCACCAGGAGCGCCTCAAGGACTGGGACCGGCTGATCCAGGTGCGCTCCGAAGTGCTGAAGGCGCTGGAGGCGGCGCGCAACAGCAAGTTGATCGGCTCGGGGCTGGCAGCCAAGGTGGTCCTGGACGCCGGCAAGGAATGGGCCCCGCTGCTTCACCAGCACGCCGCCGAGCTTCCCATGCTGTTCATCGTTTCCCAGGTGGAGCTGGCAAAGGAATCGCGGCCCGGCACGGTTTTCTTCGATCTGCCGGGCGTTCGCACCGCCGTCGAGCGCGCCGCGGGAACGAAGTGCGAGCGCTGCTGGAATTACTCCACCCGGGTAGGCGAGAATAAGGAATATCCGACGGTTTGCGAACGCTGCTCGGCCGCCCTGGCGGAAATGTCGATTGCGAACTGCTGAGAGCGGATGGGTTCGAAATCCGTCCGCCGCGGCGGACAATTGGAAATGCGCAGGCTGCACCTTCTTATCGCGTTGGTGGTGTTTGCCGCCGACCAATTGACCAAGTGGGTCATTGGGTCGGCCATCCCCTTGCACGACGCCTGGCCGGTGATCCCCGGCTTCTTCCGCCTGACGCATGTCAAGAACCGCGGAGCGGCGTTCGGCATTTTCGCCGACTCCACAGCGCCGATGAAAATCGAGGTCCTCATCCTGCTGTCGGTGATGGCGCTGGTCGTAGTCCTGCTGTTGCTCTGGCAGCAGCAACCGGGGGCCCGGCGGACCGGGCTGGGGCTGGCCCTGATCCTCGGCGGCGCCATCGGCAACCTGTTCGACCGCCTGGCCCGCGGCAGCGTGGTGGATTTCCTGGAATTTTACCTGCGCGGCTTCCACTGGCCCGCGTTTAACGTGGCCGACAGCGCCATCGTTATCGGGGCGAGCCTGCTGGTGCTCGACATGCTGCTGACCCGCAGCCCGAAACAGGCAGGTGGCAGGGTGTAGGCGGCAACGTGAATTGCGGATCCCGACCCAGTCGGGACAGGTCGCGGATTGCGGATCGCGGATTTCACGCCCACTGTGGTTGAAATCCGCATTCCGCAATGCTTTCATGCATCCCAAGCTGTTCCAGATCGGCGGTTTCGTTCAGCACACCTACGGCGTTCTGGTGGCCACGGCGTTTCTTCTTGGGCTGCTGGTGGCCGTCCGCCTGGCCAGGCGCCAGGGCCTCGACCCCGACCACGCGTTTAACCTGGGTGTCTACGTGGCGCTGGCCGCATTTCTCGGCGCCAAGCTTTTGCTGATGGCCACCGACTGGGTGTATTACTCGCGCCATCCGGGCGAGATCTTTTCTCTTTACTCGCTGAAAGCCGGCGGCGTGTTCTACGGCGGTTTTCTGGCCGCGCTGTTGTTTGCGGCGTGGTACACGCGGCGGCATCGGATGCCGTATTTGAAGACGGCCGATGCTTTCGCCCCGGCGGTGGCCCTGGGCCACGCCATCGGGCGGCTGGGCTGCTTCTCGTCGGGCTGCTGCTGGGGTAAGCCGACCGCGCTTCCCTGGGGAGTGACCTTCACCGACCCCTATGCCAACGAAATGTTTGGCGTGCCGCTGGGCATCCCGCTGCATCCCACCCAGCTCTATGAAGCCGCCGCCGAGGCGCTGATCTTCACTTTCCTGATGTTGCGGTGGAAGAAGAGGGCCTTCGACGGCCAGATCGTGGCGTTCTACCTGGCGCTGTACGGCACGGCGCGGTTCCTGATCGAATTGGTGCGCGATGATCCGGATCGGGGGTTCCTGTTCGGCGGCCTGCTCTCCACCTCGCAGTTCATCGCCCTGCTGATGATCGCGCTCAGCGCCGTGATCTGGCGGCGCCGGCCGCGAATCCCTGCGGCGACGACCCGGAAACCATGAAAAAGCGCGGTACAGCGGCGCCCTACTCCGGCTCGAAGTAGGAGGCGTAGCCGCCGCCCATGTTGCGGGCCAGCCAGAGCCGGTATTCGCGATGGGCGGTGCGGGTGACGGCGCGGCGGTCCAGCGGCGTGGCGTTGGTGTAAACAAAGATGGCGGTGCCGCCGTCCGCGCCCGGCCCCATGCACACCACTTCGTCGCGATAATCCCCCACCAGGTCGGCCACCATGTTGCACGATCCCTTGCCGTCGTTGGGCGACAGGCCGGCGATGGGAACCACTTCCTTCCCGTTGAATTT
>JAPKYU010000325.1 GCA_026394175.1 Acidobacteriota bacterium
TCTCGCGCGCCAGGCCTTTCTCGACTTCGGCAAGGGCCGCCACGCGGCGGGACTGAATTTCAGGGACTGCTTCGCCTATGCGCTCGCCAAGGTCACCGGCGAGCCGCTGCTGTTCAAGGGGCAGGACTTCAGCGAAACGGATATCAAGGCCGCAGTGTGAAATGTACGCGGGCGGGAGCGCGCTTCATAGCGGCACGAGTCCCGTGGCGACGGAAAGCGCCTCGTCCACCCGCTGCATCGTCGCGGCGGTGACGCTGCCCAATCGCCCGCGGAGCCGGCGCTTGTCAATGGAGCGCAACTGCATCAGAAGCACTTTTGAACGGTAGCGAAGGCCGCCCTCGGGCGGTTCCACGATGGCTTCAAAGGGGTACACGCGCTCGGTCTTCTGGCTGGTGATGGCGGCGACGAGAATGACCGGGCTATGTTCGTTGATGAGATCGGGCGATATGACCAGCGCGGGCCGCTCACCCGCCTGCTCAGACCCTTCGACGGGGTCGAGGCGGACGCGCACGACGTCGCCTCGTCTCGGATTCTGGAACACGACCATGCTCTAGCTCCTCCTCCAGGGGGTGGAAGGCCTGCTCAATGTCCAGGTGAACCGCGCTCATATCGCGGCAGCCCTCGATCACCTCTCGGCGAAGCTGCTCGCGTCGCCGCCGATCGATCCACTCCTGCAGCATGTTGGCGATGACGCCGCTCCGCCTCCCCGACGGCACGGTATGCTCGAACCGTTCGAGCGTAACAGCCGGCAGCGAAGATGTCCGTTTCCGCAGCTCCATAGTATTCTCTGATTTGCAATATCAGAATACCATACCCGGCATATGGTTCTACATGTCAATCAACCAGCTCGCGCTCGATCTGCTCCAACGTTTTGCCCTTGGTTTCGGGCACGCGGCGCAAGATGAAGATGAAGCCCGCCGTGCAGACACCCGAGTAGAGCCAGAAGGTCTTCGCCGCGCCGAGCGAGGCGTTGAGTATCGGGAAGGTATAAGTGAGGATAAAGCAGGCCAGCCACAACGCCGATACAGCCACGCAGATGGCCGCGCCCCGAATGCGGTTGGGGAAGATCTCGGCGATCAGCACCCAGGTGACCGGCGCCAGGGAAAATGCATAGCAGGCAATGGTGGCCAGCACCGGCGCCACCACCACCAGGCCCTTCAGATGGAAGTGGTAGCAGAGGCCGATCAGGGCGTGGAAGATGGCGATGCCGGCGCAACCATACAACATCAACGCCCGCCTTCCGAAATGATCGACGGTGCGGATGGCGATAAAGGTGAACACCAGGTTCACCGCTCCGGTGATCAGGATGTTGAACAAAATGGAGCTGACGCCGTACCCCGCGGCGCGGAAAATCTCCTCCGCGTAATTGAAGATGACGTTGATCCCGCTCCATTGCTGGAGCACGGCCAGCGTCACGCCGACCAGCAGGATCTTGACCATCCTGGGCTGCAGCAGGTTCCGGAAGCGGACGTGCTGAATTTCCCCTCCGGCCAGGGTGTTCTCGATGTCGCGCACTTCGGCATCGGCGTGGACCGCGCCGCCGATGCGCGCCAGGATGCGCCTGGCCCGCTCGCTGTGCCCGTTCTTCACCTGCCAGCGGGGGCTTTCCGGAACGAACAGCGCCCCGGCGAAGAACAGCAGAGAAGGCGCGGCTACCGCGGTGAACATCCAGCGCCAGCCGACCTGGCCGTTCCAGGACTGGCGGATCATTTCGGCCGTGGCCCCGTCCGCCACTTTCTCGGCGATCAGCCAGTTGACGGCCTGCGCCCCCAGCACGCCGATGACGATGGTGAGC
>JAPKYU010000182.1 GCA_026394175.1 Acidobacteriota bacterium
GCGGTGGCCGGCGGTCGTCTCGCCCTGGCACAAAAGACGGATTATCCATGGGACGGCCTGGTCACGCTGACGATCAAAAAAGCTCCGGCGCGCGAAGTCAGCCTGATGCTGCGCATCCCGGCGTGGGCGGAGGGCGCAACGCTGCAGGAGGGCAAAGGGCCGGCACGGAAGGTCGCGGCCGGTTCTTACGCTTCGGTACGGCGCGTGTGGGCCGGCGGAGATCGCGTCCAACTCCGTCTGCCGATGCAGCCGCGGCTGGTGGCTGCCAATCCCTATGTGGAAAGCGCGCGGAACCAGGTGGCCGTAATGCGCGGGCCCCTGGTGTACGCGCTGGAATCGCCGGACGTGCCTGCCGGCATACGCGTCTCCGAAATCGCGCTGGCCCCGGCCACGCCTTTCGAGGAGCGGTTTGACAAATCGCTGCTGGGCGGAGTGATGGTACTGGAGGCCGAAGCGCGCGTGCGCCCGGAAGGGGAGTGGAGCGGCCTGCTGTACCGCACCCTCCGGCCAGAGCCGGCCCGCACCGCCCGCATACGCCTCATCCCCTATTACGCCTGGGCGAACCGCGGCATGTCCCAGATGACCGTGTGGATACCCCTGGCGGAGTGAACGAGCCGTGGAGAAGAGCCTGACAGCAAATCCCGCGGCGGGCGCGGGCTGCGGAGCCGCTGTCAAGGTCCATTCCGAGGCCGGGGTTTGCGTCGAACTGCCCGCAAGGTCCTGCGGGCACCTGGAGAGCCGCTTTCCGGATAGCGCGTTATACGGCCGCATGGATTTGCGAAGCGCGGCCAGTTTCCCCGAGCGCCGTACATTGGCGTGGTCGAACGATTCCTAAACACTGGGCGACTTATGGGGAGTGATGCAAAATCGCCGCAGCACGGGCAGCACTCCGAGCGTCGACAGGCAGAGCTTATGGAAAATGCGCAAGCCCCATGTTCGCAGATTGTTCGGGATTGGCGGGAGGCACAGTACCGACAACCAGCAGTCTCGAGCGAGGAGGCGCTGGCGACTGCTGCGTACGCGACACATCACACTGCCGGCCGGACGTCGGATCCGGTCTCGCGTTCGAGAGTAATCTCGCCACGATGCGGCTGCACTGCTATGCTGTTGGTGCACCAGCGGATGGCTAGCCTTCGCAACGAGTGGTAGAGAAGACCGGGCGGCCGTGCTCGGTGCTGCTTCGGGAGGAAACATGACGAAAGAGAAGCAAAGCGTTACGCGAAGAAGATTCGGGAAAGCCTTGGTCCAAGCCGGCACGGTGGCCGCTACCGCCGGGTCCGTGCTGGGCCAGGCTCCCGCTCAGGGTGCTGCAGGCCAGGCCCCGGCGCCGCCCGGTGCAGGCGCGGTAGGACCGGTGGTAGTCGGGAAGTACGCGCTGAATGATGAACTGGTGTTCGGGGGCATCGGACTTCGCGGCCGCGGGATGCACGATCTGCGGCAGTTGCTGGGCGATTCCCGGGTCCGGTTCGTAGCCATCGCCGACGTCCGCGAGAGCGCTGGTGAAGCCGTCAAGAGCGCGGTCGACAGCTATTACAAGAACCACGATTGCGTGATGTATCGCGACCCCGCGGAACTCCTCGCGCGCAAGGATATAGACGCTCTCCTGATCGCGACCAGCGACCGCTGGCATGGACCCATGGCGATGTGGGCGGCGCAGTCCGGCAAGGATATGTTCATCGAAAAGCCGGCCGCAATGTCGATCATGGAAAGCTATGCGCTAGCCGACAATGTGCGCCGCTATGGAGTGGTGTACCAGTCGGGTTGCCAGCGGAAGAATCAGTTTGCCTTTGAATTCGCCGTGGGACTGGCGCGCAGCGGCAAACTCGGGCGGTTGCTGGCCGTGCACGCGGATACAGCGATTGGGCTGGGAGCGGTTGATCAGGGCGGGCACGGCTGGTGGCCTGCCGACTCGCCGGAGCCCGACCCGATGGTTTTCGATTGGGACAAGTGGCTGGGCCCGTGCCTCTGGCGACCCTACAATTCCGCCTACGCGGACCGCGGCCGAGGACAGTTCTGGGATTTCCACGCCGGACTGCTGGAGTGGGCCTCCCACACCGTCGCCATGGCGCAATGGGCCGCCGACATGGAGTATACCGAACCGGTGGAATACGAGCCCGAGGGCGGAATTTTCCGGGGCGACGGCCTCATCAGCCGGTACACGATCAACTGCCGCTATGCCAACGGAGTTAAGCTCGTCCTGCGGAACCACAGTTGGAAGCTCCTGGGTTCCTGCAGCAACCGCTTCGAAGGAACCGAAGGCTGGGTGGAAACAGGAGACAGCGGCCGGATCGAAGTATCTCCGAACCTGGAATATCTGCTGCCGACTCGCCAGGGCACCCGGTATGACCCGACCTTTGAGCACATCCGGGAGTTTCTGCAGTGCATCCGCTCGCGGACCGCGCCTCGGGCCAATGCGGATGTGACGGCTCACACGCACATCGCCTCTCATGCGGCCTGGATCTGCGCTCAACTGAACCGCAAGTTGACCTGGGATCCGGCTAAGCGAATGTTCCTCAACGACGAAGAAGCCAACCGCATGCGGGGCCGTGCCTATCGTGAGCCCTGGCGGATGGAAGCGCTGGCCACCAGTATGTAAGTGTCCAGATAGGACAAGGAGGTTAGTGAAATGGTACAAGCACCTGGACAGACACAATCGCGGCAAGCAGCATCGGGGCAGGGCCCGGCAGCGCGGCCGGCGTCGCCCTCTGTCCCACCCGAATTCGACGGGCTGCCCATCTGGAAAATGGAACCGGCGAAACTGCTGGCGCTGGTCAAGGACCCGAACTCCACTGTGTTTCAGAAGGCTATTGCGTGCAAGAAACTCGCGTTCGTGGGCGGCAAGGAAGCAGTGCAGCCGATGGCAACGCTGCTGAGCCACCCGCAACTGGCATGCTACGCCCGCTTCGGGCTGGAGCCCAACCCGGATCCGTCGGTCGACGAGGCCCTGCGTGCCGCGCTGCCCGAATTGAAGGGCCGGCTGCAAGTGGGGGTAATCACGTCGATAGGCGTGCGCAAGGACGCCAAGGCATTGGATCTCCTGACGAAGCTGATAAACGACAGCGATGCGGAAGTTGCCGGTGCAGCCGCGGCGTCAGTGGGAATGATCGGGGGACTGCAAGCCTCCAAAGTTCTGCAAGCGGCCCTGGACCGCACCAAGCCTCCGGTGTTTCCGGTGGTGGCCAGGGCCTGCCTGCTGTGCGCCGAGGGGCTGATGGCGGGCAATCGCCAGCAGGCGCTCGCGGTGTATAGTCGATTAAGTGCGACCGACACCCCTGAGCCAGTGCGCCGGGCGGCGCTGCGCGTGCTGAACGCCGCGGGACCGGCGCCGCCGGGCGCCAAAGCATATCCGCCGCCGACAGGCGAGGCAGCGGAGAAGGATAAGAGTGGGTTCCTCGGCCGCGATCGCTAGCCCGAATTCGGGCTAGCGCGGGCCTGCGGCCCCCGGCAGTCCATGGATACGGGGGGCGAACCGCGGAAACTTACTTGGCGGGAAAGGAGCGCCGTAGGCGCGATTGATCTTAGCCCCGCCTTTCAAGGCGAGGAACCAAGCCGTATCAGAAAAGTGCCGTAGGCACGGCTGAAAGCGAGTCGGCGGCTAATGCCTTGCCCTTGAAACCCCGCGTTGAAACGCGGGCTAAGTTCGGTCGCCGCTACGCGGCTACAAGGCCAAAGTAAGTGGCATTTGGCAGGCGGCCTTCATCGCAGGCCCGCACGGAAGCGTCACTATGACCAGGTCGTCGTATAGACTTATCCCGAAACATCCGCTCGTGATTCTGGTGTTAAGCGCGGCGTTGTTCGCGCCGGGTCCGCTCGCAGCTCAGGAGGCCAGGCCCACCGCCCCCGCGCCCGGCGAATGGCGCTCCCTGTTCGACGGCAAATCGCTTAACAGCCTGTGGTAAAAGTCGCCGAATCGATTGCAGATGGCCGGGTTGATAAAACATAAATGTGCTAAAATGTTTTAGCGGAT
>JAPKYU010000376.1 GCA_026394175.1 Acidobacteriota bacterium
GACGTGAAGCGCGACGCCCTTTCTGAGGGCCTTCTTGAAGCCGGCGTGCGTGACGGAAATGTCGTAGACGCCAATCGGCAGGTTGGGGAAGGCATAGAGGCCGTCCTGCCCGCTGACCGTTTTCCGGAGCGTTCCGGTATCCGTGTGAGTGGCGACGACCTCGGCGCCCGGGATGGCGGCGCCGCTGGCGTCGGTGATGCGGCCGCTGATGGCCCCGCCGGTCTCCTGCGCGCCCAGCGGGAGCGCATTCAGCGAGAGGAATAAGAAGAAGACGATAGCTGCCGCTTTTAACAGACACTGCGTCCTGGTCATTGTCATGCTCCTCTGGAGACTGCTTCCGCCGGGGATTCTATCACTTGAAGGGGCATGTCACCACCAAGGCACCAAGACACCAAGTTTTGCCCGCCTTGGTGTCTTAGTGGTCACGTTTTTTCGTTACAATGAGCAGCGATGAGGCGTGAGACAAACATCGAGGCAACCGTCGAGGCGCTGGCGCGGCTGGTCGGTGGAACAGCGGAAGGCGAAACGGGCCGCGCCGTCCGCGGAGTGGCCATCCTGGACAGCGCGGCGGCGGATCAGGTGGTCTTCGCCAGCTCGCCCCGGGCCCTGGAACAGGCCCTGGCCGGCCCCGCGGGCTGCATCGTGACGGGCGAGAAGGATGACGCCAAGGGGCGCACCGTGATCCGCGTGGGGAACCCGCGGCTGGCCTTCGCGCGCCTGGTGGCGTATTTTCACCCGCCGGCGCCCCCGGCGCCCGGCGTTCATCCGACGGCCGTCGTGGATCCGGCCGCCCGGCTGTCTTCCGGCATCAGCATCGGCCCCTGCGCGGTGATCGGAGCGGGCGCCGAAATCGGGGCCGATTGCGCCATCGGCGCCGGCTGCGTGGTGGGCCAAGGCGCGCGCCTGGGGCCCGGTTGCCTGCTCCACCCGCGCGTTACCATCTATCCCGGCGTCACGGTCGGCGCCCGCGCCATCCTGCATTCCGGCGTGGTGCTGGGCGCCGACGGCTTCGGGTTCGTGTATGACGGCCGGCGCTACGAAAAATTCCCCCAGGTGGGAACGGTCGAAATCGGCGACGACGTCGAGATCGGCGCCAACACCACCGTGGACCGGGGCGCGCTGGGCGTGACCCGCATCGGCGCCGGCACCAAGATCGACAACCTGGTGCAAATCGCCCACAACGTGCAAATCGGCGAACACGTCGTGATCGCCGCGCAAACCGGCATCTCCGGCAGTTGCCTGATCGAATCGCATGCCGTCATTGGCGGGCAGGTGGGGCTGGGCGATCACGTCACGATCAAGAGCGGCGCGGTGCTGGCCTCCAAGTGCGGCGTGACGTCGCACAAGATCGTGCGCGGCGGGCAAACCTACTGGGGCGTGCCGGCCCGCCCGCTCAAGGAATACCTGGCGCAGTTGGCGGTGGTGTCGCGGCTGGCCAAGAAGAAAGTGATGAGTGACAAGTGATGAGTGACCAGTGAAAGAACGCCGCTCGTCACTCGTCACTTGTCACTCGTCACTTGTCACTTGTCACTATCAGGCCCGCTCCTGGTAGGTGCCTTCCTCGGTGTTGACCCGGATGCGGTCGCCCTGGTTGACGAACGGCGGGACCTGCACCACCAGGCCGGTCTCCAGCTTGGCCGGCTTCATCACGTTGGAAACGGAGGCGCCCTTGAACGACGGCTCCGTCTCGACCACTTCCATGTCCACGGTCGCCGGCAGTTCGATGCCGATCGGCTTGCCTTCGTAGAACTCGACCTGGATTTTCAGATTGGGAGTCAGATACTGGACAGTGTCGCCGAGAGTGTCCTTGTTGAGATGGATCTGCTCGTAGGATTCGGTGTTCATGAAGTGGTAATCGTCGCCGTCCTGGTACAGGTATTCCATTTCGTGCTCGTCCAGCACCGCCCGCTCGACGCGGTCTTCCGACGAGAACCGGTGATCGGCCATGTTGCCGCTGCGCAGGCTGCGCATGCGGACCTGGACGAAGCCGCGCAGGTTGCCCGGCGTGCGGTGCGTCACGCTGAAGATGCTGTACAGCTCCCCGTTATGCTTGATCACCACTCCGGGGCGCAATTTCGTTGCCTGAATCATCACGCTCCATTCTAAACCAAAGGCCGCGGGCTTTCAGCACCAAGCCACGAAGAGGCAAAGGCACAAAGAATGGTTTTTCTTGGAGCCTTTGTGTCTTTGTGCCTTGGTGTTGAAAAACGCTCCAATCATTTGTATGGGATTGGCTTGTCCGACATGGTGGCGGCCATGATGGCTTTGGCGGTGTGCAGCCGGTTCTCGGCCTCATCGAAAACCACCGAGTTGGGGCCGTCAATGACCTCGTCGGTGACCTCGTAGCCGCGGTCGGCCGGCAGCGGATGCATGTAGAGCGAGCCGGGCCGCGTCAGGCTCATCTTGGCCCGGTCGCAAATCCAGTGCTGGTATTTCTTGGCCAGCTCCAGCGACTCCTGGGGCCTGGCGCCCATGGTGTCCAGGCATCCCCAACTCTTGGGGATGACGATATCGGCGCTGTCGAAGGCGTCCTGCATGCGGTCGCTCACCTGAAAGCGCACGCCCGCCGCCGCGGCGTTGGCGCGGGCGGCCTCCAGCGTTTCCGGCATCAGGCGGTACTCGGGCGGGTGAGCCAGCGTCACGTCCAGCCCGAACCGCGTCATCAGCATGATCAGGCCCTGGGGCACCGACAGCGGCTTGGCGTAGCTCGGCGCATAGGCCCAGCTCACGCCGATCTTGCGCCCGCGCAGGTTCTTGCCCAACCGCTCCCGGATGGTCATCAGGTCGGCCAGCGTCTGACAAGGATGGTCCACGTCGCACTGCATGTTGATGACCGGCTTGTCGGCCCACCGCGCCACCTCGCGCATGTAGCGGTTGCCTTCTCCGGGAACCAGGTCGTGCCGGATAGCGATGGCGTGGCCGTAACGCGACAGGATTATGCCGGTGTCCTTGGGGCTTTCGCCGTGCGCGATCTGCATCACGTCCGCGGTCAGGAAATGCGCGTGGCCGCCCAGTTGCGTGATGCCGGCCTCGAAGGAATTGCGGGTGCGCGTCGATTTGTCGAAAAACAGCAGGAAAATCGTCTTGTCGGGCAGGTAGCGGTGGGGCCTGCCCGCCCGGAAGCGCCGCTTCAAGTCGCCGGACAGCGCCAGGAGCTTGTCGATTTCCGCCTCGCTCCATTCCTGCGTGGTGATCCAGTCTTTCCCGCGGGCCCAGAAGGTTTTTCCTCTCTTCGAAACAGCCATTCGCTTCACCTCGGAAGTTCGAGCCGCAGATTTCGCAGATTCCACAGATGAAAATCGGTGAAATCTGCGCCATCTGCGGCTAAGGTTCTTTCACGTTGACGTAATTGATGCGCCTTGTATCGGAGACGGCCTCCAACAGGGTCTTCAACTGAAGGAACGGCAGCAGGCGAATCACGTGGCCCTCGGCCGCCACGCCGGGTTTGGCCTGCCATCGCAGCACCTGGTTATCGGAACAGCGCAGCTCGGCTTCCACCACGCCGTCGTCGAAGCGCGCCACGTCGCCCTCAACCGCCAGGCGGTACGGCCGGCCCTCGAGTGTGCCGTAGATCGTCCGCCGCTCGCCCGCGCACTCCAGGAAAAACCCCTGGCGGCCCGCGGCGCGGTAGGAGCCAAGGCTGCCGAAAAAGCGCGGCTTTTCGACCTGCGGCCCGCCGTCCTCCGGACAGTACACGTCGCAGTTGCCGCAGTCGTTGCAGAAATCGGCATAGTTGGCGATCTGGTGCGCCTTCTCGACCTTGAACCGCCCGCCGGCCATTTCCAGCAGCCGTCCGCCTTCCACGCGGTAGTCGCTGTAGGCCGCCTCGACCGGCTCCGTTTGGTACACGAAGTTGGCGTCGTTCGGGCAGACCGGAATGCACTTGTCGCAGTTGATACAATCGAACAGGCGGAGGCGGGAGCCGATCTTGCGCGGCGCGGCGCGGTTCTCGGCGGCGCGGTACCGCGGATCGGCGGTGGCCTGCTCCACGATCGGCGCGGTATTGAGCAGGCCCGCCTGGGCCGCCAGCAGCGATTCGAGCCGCTCGATCCGGTCGCGCCAGAAACTGCCGAGCCGGGGCGGCACGGCGGGCCAGACGCGCAACGCGAATTCGCGCTCCATGCCGGCAAGGACGTCGTTGAGGATGGCATAGGCATCCTTGCCTGTGTCCGCGGGCAGGCTGGAAGACCTGCCCCACCCCCGGTTCCACCAGCCCAGCAGCGCGGCATGGGCGGCGCTGAGCCACTGCTCGGCGGCTGCCGCCTGCGCGGCCGACAATCTCCCCCATTCCCTGGCCAGCGGCTCGCGCAATTCGCCGACTACGCGGCGGATGGCCTGCTCGCCGGCGCCCTTGTGCCGCAGCAGAAACTCCGCACGGGTCACGGCGCCGACTTCCCGCATGCGCGCCTCCAGCCGGGCCATGTAGCCCGGCAGGCGGCCGTAACCGCCCGCCCGCAACAGGTCGGTGCAGGTGGTGACGGGAACGAAATCCAGCGCCACCATGTCGGCGAAGTTGCGCGCGTCCACCCCGGCCGAGAAGGAAATGGGAATGGCGCCGCCCGCGCGCTGGCGAAATTCCCGCACCAGGTTCAGCGTGATGACGTGCAGCGGCTGGCCGGAAAGGTACATGACCGGGCCGGTGAAGAACGACCCGTGGTTCTCCACCACCAGGGTGTTGGAGAACTTCACGGCCAGGCGCCGGCCGCAGCCGCGCGCCACGGCATCCAGGCGCGAGAGGATGTCCAGCGCCTCGTCGAACTTCAGGTCGTTGTCGAAAGCCTCCTGGCGCAGCCGGATCTCGTCGTAGCCGAGCACGTCGTGGAGCAGGTGCTCGACCGCCGGGCGGCCCAGCAGCGTCGGGTTCATCTTGACGCAGACGTGCACGCCCAGTTCGGTAAGCAGGAAGCGGCAGATTCGCTCGATCTCATCGGCCCGGCACCCGTGAAAGGTGGAAAGCGAGATGCTGTCGCTGACGGTGGCCGGGAAGTCCAGGTCGCGGTACGGCGCCAGCGGCCCGGTCAGGCAGCCGCGCAGCTCGTCGATCACCGCGCGGGCGTCCTTCATCGACTCAATCCAGCGGCGCACGCCGGGCGAGCTGATGCCCTCCAGGCTGTAGCCCACGCTCATGTCCAGGATGGTTTCCCCATTGCGGAATGCGGATTGCGGATTTCGGATTGCGGGCTGGAAATCCGCAATTCCGTCAAGCAACCCGGACGCCTTGAGGATCTCGATCATCATGGCCGCGGCCACGTACTCGCGTAGCGAGGCCTCGAGTTTCAGCTCCTGCGACCACTCGACGTTGTACCCCACGTTGTGAATGTCGATGCACGGCCGCGGGATCTTCAGCTCGTCGAGGATCTGAATGGTTTTCAGCTCGATAATGCGCGCGCCGGCCAGCCAGCAGAGCACGATGTTCTGCGCCATCTGGCCGTGCGGGCCGGCCGCCGGCCCCAGGGGCGTGGAGGCGCGCCGGCCCTGGAACACCGCCGAGGTGTCCAGCACCGGATTCCCGCGGAAGAAGCGGTCTTTGGGCAGATCGAAGATCTTGCCCTCGTTCCGGTACTCGTGGAACATCCGGCGGAGCAGCACATCGATGCCGATTGGTTTTAGCTCTGCCATAAGGACAAACTCACCACCAAGACACAAAGACACCAAGAAAGGCTAGCTTTGTGTCTTGGTGTCTTGGTGGTGAAGATAAACCAGCGGGAAGGCCGCGTAAAACTGCGTGGCGGCCACCAGGTGGTCGATAGGGACGCGCTCGCGCGCGGTATGCGCCACGTCCTCCCGGCCCGGCCCGAAACCGATGGTGGGCACGCCCATGATTCCCATGGTGGCGACGCCGTTGGTGCTGAAGGTCCACTTGTCCACCGCCGGCGCCTTCCCGAAGATTTCCCGGCCGGTGGCCACGCCGGCGCGCACCAGCGCGTGGTCCTCCGGCAGCACCCAGGTCGGGAAGTACTTCTCCATCGGATAAGCCAGGCCGGTATGGCTGGGGCGGCTGTATTCCGGCACGGCCACCTCGGCCTCCGCGGCGCCCGCCAGCGCCCGGATCTCCGCCACCGCGCTCTCTTTCGTCTCGCCGGCGGTCAAGCGGCGGTCCAGGTGGATGGCGCAGGCGGCCGGCACCGCGCACAGCGACGGCGAAACCGAGCGGATCTCGGTGACCGTGACCGTACCTTTTCCAAGAAACGGGTCGCGGGCCAGCCGTTCATTCAGCTTCTCGATTTCTCCCACCAGGCGCGCCATCTTGTACACGGCATTGTCGCCGCGCTCCGGCGCGCTCGCGTGGCAGGAGACGCCGCGCAGACGCACCTCGATCTCCATGCGCCCGCGGTGCCCGCGATGCACCTGGAGGTTCGTGGATTCGGTGATGACCACGCAATCGGGCCGGATGCCGTCTTCACGCAAAATGTAAAGCCAGGGCAAGCCGTCGCAGTCCTCCTCCTGGACGGAGCCGACCGCGTAGAAGGTGTAATCGCCCGCCAGTCCCAGTTCCTGGATGATGCGCCCGGCATAAACCAGGCAGGCGATGCCGGCGCGCTGGTCGGCCGCGCCCCGGCCCCACACACAGCCCTCTTCCACCTTGCCACGGTAAGGGTCGAAGGCCCACTCCCGCGGGTCGCCGACGCCCACCGCATCCAGGTGGGAATCCATCATGATCACTTTGCGCCCGCTGCCGATGCGCCCCAGGATGTTGCCCATGGGGTCGATGCGCACTTCGTCGAAGCCGGCCGCTTCCATCTCGCGGCGCACGCGCTCGACCACCGGCCCTTCCTGGCCGCTCTCGCCCGGAATGGCGATCAAATCGCGCAGGAAGCTGACAATCTGTTTCTCGTACGCCTTCGCCCGCGCGGCAATCTGTTCTCGCTTTTCTCGAATGATCTGCATAATCAAATCACGAACCCAACCGCGGATTTCGCAGCTTGCAGCAACCTGCGGCTCCGGGCGTCTCGCACCGGTGCTCGGCCGTGTTGCGTTATTTTAACGCGGATCGTCTACTGTAAACGACCACGTTAGCCTACGGCTGTTCTTTGGCTGTCCCGTCGTGGTATATTTTCTGAGGCCGCGGAAATGGAATCGGGGCGATGCCGGAGTGATCAAAGGACTGGTAGGTATAATAGACGCAGATGGATAGACTTCCGTCCCTGAAACCACTGCACTGGGTGGGGAGTTCGAAACGGGATCTGCAAGCCTTGCCCGCCCCGGTGGTGGATTTTTTCGGATATGCTCTTTATCTGGCTCAGACAGGCAAGAAGCACGAGCAGGCCAAGCCCCTCAAGGGATTTGGTTCCGCTGGCGTGCTGGAGGTTGTCGAAGATTGGGATCGGAGCACGTACCGAGCCGTCTACACCGTAACGTTCAGGGCTGCGGTATTCGTGTTGCACGTATTTCAGAAGAAGTCCACGCATGGAACGGCTACGCCTAAGGCCGATATGGATCTGATCCGCGAGCGCCTGAAGGCCGCGGAGCAGTTTGCCAGGGAGGTACTGCCATGAAGAAGCAGCGAGTCGTGCGCGGCATTACAGTCGAGGCCAGCTCGGGCAATGTGTATGCCGACCTCGGCTGTGCGGATAGCGGGAGTATGCTGGTCAAGGCGCAACTTTCCGCCAAGATCGCCGACATCGTCCAACGCCGGGCGCTCTCGCAGGCTCGTGCTGCCAAGGTTTTGGGGTTACCGCAGCCGAAGGTGGCCGCGCTATTGAAAGGCCGGTTTCGCGCCATTTCGGAGCACCGCCTATTGGAATGCTTGACCCGTTTAGGCCGGGATGTTCACATCGTTATCAAACCAGCGCGTCGGAGTCGCCCGAACGGCCGCCTGACTCTCTCCGTGGCATAAAGGCTCGCCCTCGCGGATCGTCAGCCGGCCCAGCTTGTGTTCCTATGTGATAGCGGCGTTGATGAACGGAAGAACAGGCTGTTCCCGTTTAGTTCCCAGTCAGGAGACATCGATGGCAACAAGAGTGAGATTCGCAATTCCAGAGCGGGAGATTGAAAACACTGGCGTCACTTTTCGCCGGGAGGTCAACGATGTGAGGCGTGGAGCGTTGACCGTTCGCCAGAACTACCTCGAATGGAAACCGGCGGATGCGAAATTCTTTTACGGTGTGACGTGGGATGCCTTTGCCAAGTTCGCCGAAGGACATGGCAAACACACTCGGCCAAGAGCAACGGCCGTTCGCGCCAAGAAGAGACTCGTAGCGCGTCCATAAGTTGCTAGCCCCTGAAGCGCATCCAGGAGCCATCCCGTATCTTGAGGGCTCAAATATGCTGGAAAACAGATGGTCGAGGGAGTACCTCAAGGGCTTTTTTCAGTCCAGCGGAAAGACGACTGACGACCTACAAGACATAGTTTCGACTGCGGCACTGGACGACATCGAAGACCCGCTTCTCGAAATTGAGTTTCTCCGCCAGGGCGGGTCGGCAATCAAATGCTTCAATCTAGCTCTCGCGGCGTTGGCGCAGTGCAGCGAAGATGCGCCGTTGTCCCTGGTCGCGGAACTCGTGGAGACAGTCGAAGAGTGCAACGCCAAACTGTTGAACGCCGGGGAAGAGCTCCCGAAGCTGAAGCAGGCGGTGGAGGAAGACCCGAACAATGGTGAGAAGCTCGCCAAGCTAGGCTTTGGGCTTTATGCGCTGGACGAGCGCGAAGCGGCATTGACCGCGTTCACAAAGGCGCTCGAACATCCCGACACCCTTTGCATCCACTGCCACAGGGACTGTCTCGTCAACATCGGGTGGGACCACTACCTGTGCGGGGAGTACGAACAGGCGCTTGGCTGGTTTGAACATGCCTGCCGGCTCAAGCAGCCGAGGACGCAGATTGAGGACGAGAAGCATCGTGGGGAGCGCAGCGCGATTGATGAGGTGCCGTACAAATTGGCTCTGGAAAACGTGCTGCTCGCGCTTGTGAAGCTGGGACGTTTGACGGATGCGACCGCTAGGCTTCAGGAATATCACGATTGGTTCGGGCGCTTGCCAAGCTATGAGTCGCGTGCGCTTGAGAAGCTCGGGCTGCAACCGGACGTGATTTTCATCGGATCCCGCACTCGGAATCTGGCCGACGAAGCACCAGCCCCTTAGTTTGCAGCAAGTGTGGGTTTACGCCTGTGCGATGCCGGCCTACTTCTCGCGCAGGGCGCAGAGCACCCGCTCCGGCAGGATCGGCAATTCCCGAATGCGCACACCGACGGCGTTGTAAATGGCGTTGGCAACGGCCGGCGCCACCCCGTTGATGGGCACCTCGCCAATGGACTTGGCGCCGTAGGGGCCCAGCGGCTCCTCGGTGGGCACCAGGATGGTGGTCAGCTTGGGCATGTCCTGGGGGCCGAACATCTTGTAGTCGGTAAACGAGGGGTTGCGCATGCGCCCGGCGGCATCGAACAGCATCTCCTCGCTGAGCGCCAGCCCCAGGCCCTGTGCGGCGGCGCCCTCGGCCTGGCCCTCGGCGAGCTGCGGATTGATAGCCGCGCCGCAATCGACCGCCGTTACCAGCTCAACCACGCGGACCTTGCCCGTCGCGGTGTCTACTTCGACTTCGGCGAACTGCGCGCAGAAGGGCGGCGGGCTGTCGGTGTTGAAGTGGGAAGCGTTTTCGATGATGTGCCGCTTGTCCTTGTACATGGCGTGCATCGCCACTTCCGCCATGCTCACGGACTTGCCCTCGGCAGCAGTCACGCGGTTGTCGCCGCACGAGAGTTGCTCCGCCGGCGCCTCGAGCATGCGGGAAGCGGTTTCCAGGATCTGCGCGCGCACTTTCTCCGCCGTCTTCTTCACCGCCCCACCGGAAATGATGGTGGTGCTGGAAGCATAGGCGCCAACGTCGAACGGCGTGACATCGGTGTCCGAGGAGGTGACGGTTATCTTGTCGAGCGTTACGCCGAGCGTTTCGGCGGCGATCT
>JAPKYU010000013.1 GCA_026394175.1 Acidobacteriota bacterium
GGACGAAGCCGCGCTCACCATCAGTGGCGAGCCGCTCGGCCGCCAGCTCGACTGGTGGGAAAAGTCCGAGCGGCGCGCGGAGCTGCGCGAGTTGCTGGAGAAGCGCGATGGCGTCTCGCCGGATTCCGTCATCATGAGCCCGGAGCAGGCGGCGGCCCGCGGCCTGACCAGCACCGTCAGCTACCTCCGCGGCAACCTGGCCCCAGAGGGCGCAATCGTGAAGAGCACCGCCATCGATCCGGCGGTGGTGGACGCGGACGGCGTTTACCGCAAAGAAGGGCCGGCGCGGGTCTTCACGCGGGAGAAAGACGCGGTGGCGGCCATCAAGAGTACCGGCCCGGAGCGGATCAAGGCGGGCGACGTGGTGGTGTTGATTTGCCGCGGGCCGCAGGGCGCGGGCATGGAGGAAATTTTCCAGGTCACCTCCGCGCTTTCCAACCTGGATTTCGGCAAGCACGTGGCGGTGCTGACCGACGGACGGTTTTCGGGCGTCTCGACGGGCGCTTGCGTGGGCCACATCGGGCCGGAGGCGCTGGCCGGCGGGTCCATCGGCAAAGTGCGCGACGGCGACCTGATCCGCATCGTCATCGACCGCCGCAAGCTGGAAGGAAGCGTAGACCTGGCGGGGACCGCGGAACATCGCTTGGGACCGGAGGAGGGCGCGCGTGTGCTGGCCGCCCGCCCGCCGCGACCCGACCTTGCTCCCGACCCCGACCTGCCCGACGATACCCGCCTCTGGGCGCTGCTGCAGGGCATGGGCGGCGGCGCCTGGGGCGGCTGCGTCTATGACCTTGATGCACTGAAAGCGCGCACCGGGGGTTAGCCGCAGATTTCACAGATCGCACAGATCTTCTCGGTCCAATCGGTGCAATCTGCGCGATCTGCGGCTAAACTCTTTCCCGCATTCCTTCCCAGCGCTTCACCAGGCCGACATCCAGCCCAAACAAATCCAGGACGCGGCCGACGGAGTGGTTCACGATGTCGTCGATGGATTGCGGGTGGTTGTAGAAGGCGGGCAGCGGCGGGGCGATGATACCGCCCATCAGCGTCACCGCTTCCATGTTGCGGATGTGGGCCAACGTGAAGGGCGCTTCCCGCACCAGCAGCACCAGCTTCCGGCGCTCCTTCAGCGTGACGTCGGCGGCGCGCGCCAGCAGGTTGTCGCACACCCCGGTGGCGATCGAGGCCAGCGTCTTCACCGAACAGGGCGCGATCACCATGCCGTCAGTATGGAACGAGCCGCTGGAAAGCGCCGCGCCGATATCGCCGACCGGATACCAGTGGTCGGCGAGCTTCCGAACATCGTCGGCGGTGTAGGAGGTCTCCCAGGCGATGGTGCGCTCGGCCGCCTCCGATATGATCAGGTGCGTCTCGGCGGCCTGCTCCTGGCGCAACACCTGAAGCAGGCGGATGCCGTAGATCGCGCCCGTTGAGCCGGAAATGCCCACAATCAGCCGCATGGCACGATTATGTACCATAATGGGAACTGTGTGCGGCGCGGCGGGCGCCACGGCGGGGCACCAACCGCTACGGCCCCGGTCAGCAACACGCTACCGAACTGGAGAGAGGTCATGCGTCGGCCTGCTTCGCTTTCCGGGGACGCTCCCCTGCGCCTCTGGCGCTGACTTCCGGGGCTCCCTGGCGGCCCGACCGTGCCGATGCGCATGGGGCGCTCTCTCCCCCTAGCGGGTCTCGTCGCACTCCCCCCGCCGCTGAACCCGCTTCCGTACGGGCGGCGACTGTCGCCCCAGGGCCAGGGATTATTGTGATGCACGCACATCACAGAACCCTTGACAACGCCGAGAAGCGGTAATATCAATAGCATCCAGTTCGCGCCGCTTTCCGTCTCATAGGGTGTGGAGGTTGATGAGTGACAGATACCGTTTCGAAAACCGGACACGACGAAATTGTCCGCCGAAGCGCACTGCTATTGATGATGCGCGGCTACGAAGTCCGAGCCCGAATCGAAGACTGGTTCGAGCCCCCTGATGTCATTTGCGGTTACCGGCCGGACATTCTGGCCACGCGTGCCAACAGCTTTTTGATCGTCGAGGTGGAGAAGGGCCCGACCGATTGGCCCAAAATCTGCGCGCTGCGTGCGTTCAAAAACGGACATGCCGACTACAGACTCGTTGTGATTCCCCTCGCAGCTCAATATGACAACGAGCGCTTGTCAGCCGCCATCGGCGGATGATTGCCGACAACGATTCCTGATCGCGGTAGCCAAACTCCTTGGCGAGAACCCGGTCGAAGCCGATCCCTCAGCCTGTGTGCGCATTTGCGAGCGCTGGGCGCTTGAGGAGACGGTGAATACAATCCTGCGCCCGGGCGGCCTTCTTGGCCTGAACCGGGACGTCTTCAGCCGACTGATGATCCAGTGCGGAAAACGTCCCGTCACAGAGCACTTTTACCAAGCGTTTTTCGCAAAGGCAGCCACGATAGGGCAGTTTGAAGCGGCTGTCGAGAGGTACCGCGTCAAATGCATGCTCCTGTTCGGCAACTTCAAGTATGCGTACCGAACCCTCGCGACGGCCAGTCCTCAAAAGCTCCAAAAACTGCTTGAGCAGACAGAACCGCTGGACCAAACCGAGTTTACGAAGCGACCGGAATTCAACGAGATCGAACGGATACCACTCGAGGACCGGCACCTGCTCGGCTACATCTCCGGAGGACACCAAGATCTCCTGTTCTGCCTAGACTTCTTTCAGGTTCTTCAAGGATCTCCCGCCGTCAGCAATCTCGGCGAGCTGGGCCTCCAGAAGCAGGAAAAGCTCAGCAAGGTGCTCCGGGAATATGGCCTCGCGTTCGATCCTGATCGCATCGCCGAGCCTGCCTACCTGGCGCACGTGACGAGCAGGCTTCAAGGGGCGCTTGACTCCGTAAAAAAGCGTGCATCCGACGCCATGGAAATGGGCCAGAGGAACACGCGCAGGTACTTGAGCCTCCCGCATCTCGACGTCTACGTGGCTACGTCGATGGAAAAACCTCAGGATTTTGCCTCTCAGGACAACTTCATCCGCGAGGTCTTCGAGCACAAGGACATCAAGCCTCTGAGGTTGAGATATTTCGATCCGACTCTGTCGTACGCTGACGACCGCGTCACCAAGGGCCTAATCGAGGCATTGATGCTCCGTCGTGCGAGGGTAACAATCTACAACGCGGGTGCCAAGGACACTCTCGGTAAGGATTCCGAACTGGCTGCCACATTAGCGCAGGGCAAACCGGTCATAGTCTACGTTGCGGAGGGTGGCGACGAAGCCGAGAAGGAGATACTAAACAGTCGGGCGAAGAAGTTTTTGGTTGACCACCCCCTGGGGCTGCAGATCGATGTGAATTCCGGAGTGGCACACGGAATAATCGCCGTTCGCTCCGCGCCACAATGCGCACTGCTTCTCCGCAAGGTTCTGCTCAACCAACTCGAGCTCAAAATTGCGCACGAGGGAGGGAACTACCGGCTTTGCGAGGCGGACACCGGCAGCGTCATTCGGGTTGTGTCGGACGATCCCTTCCTGACCCATGCCTTCTGGACATACTTCCATGATACCCGGCGACGGGAATCGGCGCCCGAGCCCCGTCCGAGTGATCGCTCGGCCGCAGCCGCAGGCGAGTAGCTGAGTAGCAGGGTCGGCCCCCGGCGCTGTGCGCCTCGGTTGGCCCCAGGATCCGACCGCACGCGCATCGCGTGCAGACACTCCCTGCTCGGCGGGAAACGCCTATTTCCCGACACAGAACTGGCTGAAGATTCGATCCAACACATCGTCCACCGTGGTCTGGCCGGTAATCATATCCAGGGGGCGCAGGGCATTGTACAGATCCAGCAGAAGCATTTCATGGGGCACCGCGGCCTGGACCGCGCCGCGAGCCGTATCCAGCGCGGCCAGGGCCTCGCGCAACAGTTGCTCGTGCCGGATGTTGGTGAGGAAGGCGGTCTCGCGCGAGCCGTCTAGCCCGGGCAGCACGCTATCGAGAATCGCGCGGCGCAAGGCGGGTATGCCCTCGCCGGTCAGAGCGGAGACCCGCCAGGCCTCAGTGGCACAGCCTTCCAAGTTGTCCGGCACAGGCTTCCCTGGGAGCGCGGCCGTCCCGGCCGCATCCCCGGCGGGCGAGACGCCCGCGCTCCCAGGAAAGCCTGTGCCACTCAGATCCACCTTGTTCCAGACGAGGAGCGTCGGCCCTGCCTTGCGGCTCTGCTCGATCAGTTCCTGGTCGGCAGGAAGCAAACCGGCCGCGGCGTCCAGCACCACCAGCGTCAGGTCGGAATCGGCCAGGGCTTCGAACGACTTCTGAACGCCGAGCGACTCAGCTTCATCGCGCGCCTCGCGAATGCCGGCCGTATCCACCAGCCGCAGCGGAATGCCTTCCAGGTTGATGGTTTCGCTGACCAGGTCGCGGGTGGTGCCGGGCGCGGCGGTGACGATAGCGCGCTCGCGCTCCACCAGCCGGTTAAACAGGCTGGATTTTCCGACATTGGGGCGGCCGACAATCGCCAGGCTCAAGCCGGCCTGCACCACACGGCCGTAACGGAAGCTGGAGGCAAAGGCGGCCAGCGGCGCGCGCACGCCTTCGATGCTCTCGAGGATGCGCGCGTCGGGCAGGACCGAAACGTCGTCCTCGGCGAAATCGATACCCGCTTCCAGCAGCGCGATCAGGTCGACGAGTTGCTTCTTGATCGGCGCCAGCTTGCGGGCCACCGCGCCGGCCACCTGGCGGGCCGCCACCCGGGCCTGGTAGACGGTCTGCGCCTCGACCAGGTCGCGGACGGCTTCGGCCTGCGCCAGGTCCAGGCGGCCGTTCAGGAAGGCGCGCAGGGTGAATTCGCCGGGCTCGGCCAGCCGCGCGCCCAGCGCCAGGGCGCGCTCCACCACGAAGCGCAGAACCACCGGCGAGCCGTGGCAGCTCACTTCAACTACGTCTTCAGCAGTGTAGGAGTGGGGCGCGCGGAACCAGGTGGCCACGACTTCATCGACCACCTCGCCGGCCTCATCCACCAGTTCGCCCAGGCGGGCGCGCCACGGCTCCGCATCTGCCGTGGTCCGCACCAGCGCGCCAGCGATGGCGACCGCCTGGCTCCCGGACAAGCGGACGACACCGATGCCGCCCCGCCCCGGCGGCGTGGAGATGGCCACAATGGTGTCGTCGGTGTGCATCGGCTGTGGGCTGCAGACTGACAGCCGTGCGAGGCGCTCCTGCAGCCCACAGTCTACAGCCTACAGCCTCTCATCGAGAGGGGGCGTGGGGCTTGGAGGACTGGGGACCGGCGGAGGCTTGCGCCGGGTGGATCACCACGCGCCGCTGCGGCCCGACGCCCTCGCTTTCGGTGCGCACGCCCGCTTCGCCGCGCAGCGCCATGTGGATGATGCGGCGCTCGCGGGAAGTCATGGGATTGAAGCGGTGGGCGACGCCGGTGCGGCGGACGCGGTCGGCGGCCGCCTCCGCGGCCAGTTGCAGCTCCTCGACGCGCATCATGCGGTAGTCGTGGCAGTCGAACAGCACGCGCTCCAGCCGCTCCCCAACCCCGGCCGCCTCCAGCACCGTGTGTTCCAGCGCGGTGAGCAACTCGCCCTTGTTCTGCAGCAGCAGGTCGGCATCCGCGCCGTCGAAGTTCACGATCAGGTCCGGGTTCTCGAACTCGCGGTCCAGCGCGGCGCTGGCGCGCTGGATCTCGAAGGTCAGGTTGAAACCGGCCAGGCGCAGAATGTCCTTCAGCAGCGGCTCGATTCGGGCCGCCAGTACGTCCGGGTCAAAAGTTCTTTCCGCCATGTCCTTCTCGGCTCTGTAGCGGCGGTCCCGCTTGGCGGGACCGCCATGTGGGTCGGCCGCGGCTTGACGCGATCCGCGCGCAATGTTCGGCTACTTCGCGGCCAGGGCCGGCTTGCGCGGTGGCGCGGCCCCCAACCCCGCCCTGTTAATGTACCACTGCTGCGCCATGCCCACGAGGTTGCCGACCAGCCAGTAAAGCACCAGCCCGCTGGAGACGTTCATAAACATGAAGCCGAAGATCAGGGGCATGAACATGAACATCTTCTGCTGGGCCGGGTCGGTAGCGGTCTGCGGCGTCATCTTCTGCAGCAGGAACATGGTCAGCGTCATGACGATCGGCAGGATGTAGTAGGGATCCTTGGACGAGAGATCCCGTATCCACCCGAACCACGGCGCGTGACGCATTTCAATGGAAATCGCCAGAACCTTGTAAAACGCATACAGGAACGGAATCTGGAGCAGCATCGGGAAGCACCCGCCCACCGGGTTGACCCCGTGCCTCTTGTAGAGGTCCATGATCTC
Source organism: Acidobacteriota bacterium (assembly GCA_026394175.1). GTDB lineage: Bacteria > Acidobacteriota > Terriglobia > JAJPHL01 > JAPKYU01 > JAPKYU01. Next base: position 6,283 of record JAPKYU010000013.1, read on the forward strand.
CTTGTTCTGATCCTGCTTCTTGGGGTCGTTGAACTTGAACTTCTTGTATTTCTCCTGAACGGCTTTGATCTGCGGAGCAAGCTGCTGCATCTTCAGCGCCGATTTCATGCTTTTCAGCTTCAGCGGGAACAGCAGGAGGTTAATCACGATGGTGATGATGACGATGGCCCAGCCGTAGTTGCTGACCACGCGGGCGTGAATCCACTTGAGCGCCAGGAGCAGCGGCTTGGCGATGAATGAGAACCAGCCGAAATCCAGCAGATCGGCCAGGCTCAGCACGGGCTGGCCCTGGCGGGCGCGCTCGGCGGCTCCCGGCTCGGGATAGACGTGGCTGAGCACGTCCATGGCCTTGGGGCCGACAAAGACGCGCAATCCGTTGGAGGCCTGCCCGCCCGCGCCCACGCCGATCAGCCCGATGGGGCTCTGCGCCCCTTCCGGCTGGTACTCGGAACGAAAAGCCGCAGCCGCCGCAACGGTGCCCGGACCGGGCGTTTCCGCCGGGGGCATGAAGACGACGGCAAAAAACAGGTCCTCGACACCGGCATACAGGAACGGCCCGGAGTATTTCGTGTCTGCCTTGATGTTCTTGTATTCGTGCCGCTCGATCCCGGCTGCGGTGGCGGTCACCACTGTGGCCGTCTGGTAGGCATCGGCCACGGTCTGGTCGCCAAAACCGCCACGCCAGGCGAGCTGATGAGGCACCGGGGCTCCCGCGTTGCTCACCTCCGAGAACACCTGGGCGACGTAGCTGTTATGTTCGAAGCGGAACTCCTTGCGCGCCGCCAGCGTCCTGTCGCTGTATTCGAAAACCACCTTTGCCGGCGCTTGCGATCCGCCGGCCTGCACCCGAAACAGCGCATTGGCCAGCTTGTTCCGCAACTCCTCGTCGTCCACCCAGATCAGAAAGGGGTAGCCGAGCTGGGCGTCCGGGCCGCGATTGACCAGCTCCAGGGCACGGCCGTGGGCATCCTTGTAACCCTTCAAGGTCCAGCTCTTGACGACCGCGCCGCGGTTGGAAAAGACCACGCGGTACAGATCGTTCTCGAGCGCGGTTTCGCTTTCCTCGCTGGCCTGCTTGACGGCGGCGGCCAGAGGAGCCCGCTTCCCTGCGGCTTTCTTAGGCGCTTGCGCGGGGGCCTTGGCACCGCCATCCGTGCCGGGCGAGGAAGCAGGCGCCGAAGGCCTGGCTTGCGTCGCAGCCTGCCTGGCAGGCGCCGGAGGCGGGAAGAAGCGCTGCTGGACGGGCATCCATAGCATCAGCACCAGCGCGGAGAGCGCGAAAGCCAGCAACACCCGCAACTCCATGGGAAAATCTTTCTTTGAAAAAGCCATGGACTCTCTACTTGAATAATCCTCTTAAAACGGCCCCTGAATCAACCGAAAGGCTACAGGCCATCAAACCAATTGCGGATTACGGATTTCAACCGCTGGTGCTTGAAATCCGCAATCCGAGATCCGAAATTACTCGACGGGGTCGTAGCCGCCGCCCCCCAGCGGCCGGCAGCGCCAGAGCCGCTTCATCGCCATCCAAGCGCCGCGGACCGCGCCATAGCGCTGGATGGCCTCCCGGGCATATTCCGAGCAGCTCGGATAGAACCGGCAGGCCGAAGGCAGCACGGGCGAAAGGACGCGCTTGTAAAACGCCAGCAAAGCCAGCAGCAGCGCGCGCATCACGGCGCCGGTCCCTGGCGGCGGGGCCGCCGGGCCGCCACCCAGCGCCACAGCTCTCGAACCTGCTGTTCCAGGGAAGGGAAAGCGGCTTCCAGAACAGCGCGCCGTGGATTGAAAACGATATGCCACCCAGGTTCCAGCTCCGGCAGGCTCAACCGGACTGCTTCCCGTAAACGCCGCTTGATGCGATTGCGCTGGGTGGCCTTGCCCAGCGCCCGCGGAGTGGTGAAACCAACACTGCTGCCGGCTGCATCAGTCGGCAAAACAAACGCCGAGAACAGCGGGCAACTGTATCTCCGGCCGGCCGAATAGACGCGCTCAAACTGGCTGCGCCGCAGCAGGCGAACCGAGCGCGGCCAAGGCCTGGGCGGCGGCTGGGGGCCGTTGGCCGGCGGCCGACCGCCGCACCGATCCCGGCCGGGCCCCGCAGTCCCCTCAGACGGTGAGGCGCGTTCTTCCCTTCGCCCGCCGGGCAGCGAGTACTCTTCGGCCACCTTTGGTCCTCATCCTGGCGCGAAAGCCGTGGGTCTTCGCGCGACGGCGCACGTTTGGCTGGTAGGTCCGCTTCGGCATGTGTTCTGGCTCCTATATACGCAAGATGCGCCGCGGCGCAAAAGAACAATTGTAGGCAGCCATGCTTGGAAGGTCAAGCACCACGCCGCGCGCATCGCCTCTAAGCCGCGCTGGGAAAAGGAAATTTAGCGTTTGGACCACAGCGGCCCATCATGGTATCTTCATGCGCCCTGCTTCAGGGCATTCGAGGAACCGCTCGGGTACAAGCATTTTGTGACCTTGCAGCCCTGCCCGGCTCCCAGGCCGGCGCTGGCGGGACGCTGATGAGCCAGACCAATAGCTTGCGCAATTTCTCCATTCCCACCACGGAAGTTTCCCCGGCAGCCGCCGCCCCAGCGGTTCACGACTGGGAACGAATCCGCGAGGCCTTGCGCTTGCGGATCGACGCGCAGAGTTTTGCCACCTGGTTTGAGCCATCCAGCTTCAGCGGGTCGCACAGCGGAATGCTGTACGTGCGGGTCCCCAATCCAACATACAAGGACTGGATCGACGCCAATTACCAGGGCTTGATTCACGGCATCCTGGCCGAACTGGGCCTGTCCCAACATCGCGTGGAGTTCGTCCCGGAGAAGGAGCCGGTCTCGGTCCGCCTGCCCGCTCAACGGCCGGCGGCCGGCCAGGGCGAACAGTCGCTGGGTTCCCCGCTCAACGCCAAGCACCTCTTCTCGACCTTCGTGGTGGGGTCCTCCAACCAGTTCGCGCACGCCGCCGCCGTACAGGTGGCAGCCAACCCCGGCCGTTCCTACAACCCTCTGTTCCTATACGGCGGTGTGGGGCTGGGGAAGACGCACCTGATGCACGCCATGGGACACGAATTGCGCCGGCGCTTCCCTTCCTGGCGCGTCATGTACGTCTCCTCGGAGCGATTCACGAACGAGATGGTGGTATCGCTTCGCGACAACATGATGGCCAGCTTCCACCAGCGCTTTCGCGATGTGGACGCACTGCTGGTTGACGACGTCCAGTTCCTCAGCGGCAAGGAGCGGACCCAGGAGGAATTCTTCCATACCTTCAACACTCTGTACGAGCGCGGCGTGCAGTTGGCCTTCTCCAGTGACCGGCCTCCCAAAGAACTCGAGCGCATTGAGGAGCGCCTGCGGTCGCGTTTCGAGATGGGGCTCAGCGCCGACCTGCAACCCGCCGACCTTGAGACCCGGCAGGCCATTCTCATGAAAAAGGCGGAGTTGGAGCAGTTCAAGCTGCCTGAGCGAGTGGCTCTATTCATCGCCACCAACGTCCGCTCCAACATCCGCGAGCTTGAGGGCTCTCTGATCCGGCTCATCGCCTACTCATCCCTCACCGGCGAGACGCCCACTGAAGCCCTGGCCAAGCAAGTGCTCGAAGATCTGCTTGAATCCAGCGAGAAGCGAATTTCAATCGAGCTGATTCAGAAAACTGTGTGTGATCACTTCGGCCTGCGGATGCAAGAATTGAAGGCCAGAGACCACTCACGCCGTATTGTTTTTCCCCGGCAGGTCGCAATGTGGCTGGCGCGCGAGTTGACCAAATGGTCCCTGCCTGAGATCGCACGTGCATTCGGCGACAAGCACCACACGACGGTCCTGCACTCCATCAACAAAATCGCCCGGCAAAGGCTGGTCGATAAAGATTTAAACAGGGTCCTGAATAGGTTACTTGCTTCCCTTGAATGAGTTGCGCCAGCCTGTGGAAAAACCCCTGTCAAATGCCTGTTGGCAGCGGTATACAGCGACCGAGCTTCCTACGCCCCGGCGCTGGCAGCAGGCGTCCGTCCTCAGGCTCCAATTCCCGCATCTCCATCGGAACCAAGGGCCTTGGCAGTTTTCCTCGTTTTCCACCGCGCTACTACTACTATTATTGATTTCTTAAGGGGTTCGGTATAGCAATAGGAGTACACTAGGGACCTGGAGAACGCACAGGAGGCCAGGGAGCCGGCTGTGCTGGCAGGGTGTGCGATCAAGCAGCCGGTTGGGGTGAGCCAAGGGGCCTCCGTATCGCGGAGCGATGAGCACATGGGCACTTTAGCCAAGAGCATGAGCCAGATGGAATTCACCGTCAATCAAGCTGATCTGGTCAAGGAACTGGGCCTGTCGCAGGGCGTAGTTGAGAAGAAGACGACCATCCCCATTCTCTCCAATGTCCTGATTGAGGCGCGTGGCGAAGCCATCGAGTTGACCAGTACGGACCTGGAAATCGGTGTCCGGAGCGCGTGTCCTGCCAAGGTCTCGGCCGAAGGCTCGGTGACTGTGCCGGCCAAAAAATTACTGGACTACGTGCGCCTCTTGGAGAGTGGTGAGGTCACGGTGCGGCTGCAGGAGAATTTCTGGGTCCAGATTACCGCCAAGCGGGCCCGAACCCGCATGGTCGGCATGTCGCGTGAGAACTTTCCTGTTCTGCCGCAGATGCCGGATGTGGTGGCGCACCTGGGGGCCGGGATGCTGCTGGACATGATCGGCAAGGTCATCTTTGCGGTTTCCAGCGAGGAGTCCCGCTACACGCTAAACGGGGCGCTGCTGGTGGTACGGCCTGACTCCGTCATTATGGTTGCCACCGACGGCCACCGCCTGGCTTACGTTGAGGCGCCCTACCAGGCCGGCGTCTCATCGGAGGTCCGGGCCCTGGTCGGCAAGAAGGCCATGGGCGAGCTGATCCGGTTGTTGTCGCAGCAGGAGGATCCCAATTCCATCCTGGACTTCGGGCGTGATGAGAGCCACCTGTTTTTCCGCACCGGAGGGCGGCTTCTGATCTCCCGCCTGCTCAGCGGCCAATTCCCGAATTACGAGGCGGTAATTCCAAAGGAGAACAACCGGGTCGTGGTGCTCGATCGCGACGCGGTCGCCGGCGCGTTGCGGCGCGTATCACAATTTGCGGACGAGAGATCGCACGCCGTGAAATTGCAGTTGGCTACCGGCGAGCTGAAGGTCTCGTCATCCAGCTCAGAGAGCGGTGAATCGGAAGAGACGCTGGAAGCGCAATATGAGGGAGACGCCGTGCAGGTCGGATTCAACTCGCAGTACCTGCTGGATTTCCTCGCGGCGATGGGAACGGGGCCGGTGCGCCTCGAATTCAAGGATGAACAGTCGGCGGGGCAGTTGTGTCCGGCGGGCGCCGACGCTCCTCAGTACCGCTACATCGTGATGCCCATGCGGATTTAGGCTATAGACCGTAGGCTGTGGGCTGTAGGAGGCATCGAGCCACAGCCTACAGCCTAATCCAGGTCGATATCCCGTGGCGGGGGTGGGCTGAGCGGCTCATCCTTGGCTTTCTGGAAGGCCTCCTCGAATTTCCGCTCCAGCAGTTTCACCCGCTTGCGCTCAGCCTGCACACTTTTCTGAAACTGTTCGTCGCGATGGCTTTCCTTGTCGCGCAAGGCCCGCGCGGCCTCGGCCAGGTCGGAGATTTTGGGGTGCTTGGGAGGGTTGTCATGTGAGATGACCGCGCGCAGGTCCGCGTCCACTCGAAGGCGGGCGTGGCAGCAAGGACATACGATGTCGAAGGTGCGTGGCCTGCCCATAATCAGCCTCCTCCGCTGCCGGTCCGGGTTTTCGCGGCCAGCACGGCATCGCGCAGCGACAATACCGTGTTGGCGTGGATCACGACCGTGTCCGCGACGCGGCGGGCGTAACCGCCGGCCAGTGTGGCCATCACCGGCAGGCCGCGCTCCGCGGCCATGCCGAACACCATGTCGTCGCGCCGGCGCAGGCCCTCGATCGTCAGCCGCAGGCCTCCCAACTGGTCTTCCTTGTAAGGATCGGCCCCGGCCAGGTGAAACACCAGGTGCGGCTGGAACGAGGAATAGGCCCGGCGCAGCGCTTCGCCCAGCAACTCCAGGTATTCGGCGTCTTCCACTCCGTCGGCCAGGTTCACATCCAGGGTGCTGGGCGGCTTGGGAACCGGGTAGTTGTTCTGCTGGTGGATGGAGAGGGTGAAGACTTCCGGATCGCCGCCAAAAATGGCCGCGGTGCCGTTGCCCTGGTGCACGTCGGTGTCCACGATGAGGGCCCTGCGAATGACGCCGTCTTTCTGCAAGCGCCGCACGGCCACGGCTACGTCGTGAACGACGCAGAAGCCTTCGCCGTGGTCGGGGTGGGCGTGGTGGAATCCGCCGCACAGGTTCATGGCCGCGCCCCGCTCCAGGGCCAGGCGCGAGGCCTGGATGGAGCCGCCCGCCGACAGCCAGAACCCCCGCACCAGTTCCGCCGAGTAGGGAACTTCCAGGCGCGCGACTTCCCAGTGGCTGAGCGTGCCGGCCCGCAGCTTGCGCACCCACTCGGCGGTGTGAACCAGCAGGATGTCTTCGTCGCAGGCTTCTCGTGGGGCTACGAAATCGGAAGGCTCGGCGGCGCCCTCGGCCAGCAGGCGCTGGTAGATCAGCCGGTACTTGAGGGCGGGAAAAACGTGGTCGCCCAGGATCAGTTCGTAATCGTCCGAATAGACAACGGGAAACGGCAGCATGGAACCGCTCCAGCCCGATTGTATCAAAACCCGTCGGGATCGCCCCCGCGCCCCTGTGCGGCGCCGCGGGCGGACATCACGGAACAACCAGGGCGGCGGATTCGTAAAAGGTGATTACGAATAGGGGGCCCGTCCAACCGCCGAAGAAGATGGCGTAGGAGGCTTTCATGCGTATCGTGGTGAGCGTGCTGGTGGCGCTGGCGGCCGTGTTTGTGATGAACTCGCCGGGGATCGTGCCCAGGCCGGAGGGCCGTTTCCAGCAGACCCTGTCCGTTTCCGGGCCCGTGGAACTCCGCGTGGCGACCGGCTCCGGCTCGGTCCGGGTGCGGAAAGGCGACTCCCACAGCGTCCGCATCCAGGCGCACATCCGTGCCGATTCGCGCGGCGACGCGGCGCTGGTGCACGACATCGAGCGGAATCCGCCCATCCGCCAGAGCGGCAATACCATCACCATTGGAACCGAGGTCCGGCGCTGGGAGCATGTCAGCATTTCCTACGAAGTGACGGTCCCGGAACAGACGCAGGTGGGGGCGCGAACCGGCGCGGGTTCGGTTGCCGTCTACGGCGTGGCGGGACCGGTTGATGCCGCCAGCGGCTCGGGCTCAGTCAATGCGGAAAACATTGGCGCCCGGGTGCTGGTCAAGAGCGGCGCCGGTTCCATTGCCGTCAGCCGGGCCGGGGGCGACGTGAACGCCATCACCGGCAGCGGCGGCCTGGAGTTGAACGATATTAAGGGTTCGGCCGAAGCTGAGACCGGCAGTGGAAGCATCAGCGTATCGGGTGCCACCGGCCGCGTCCGCGCCCACACCCGCTCCGGCCGCGTCCGCGTGGCCAAGGCCAATGCCGACGTGGATGCCAAGACCGGCAGTGGCGGCATCGAGGTGGACGGCCGGCCCAAAGCGGCCCGCTGGGAATTGCGCACCGGTTCCGGGCCGGTCACGGTCAGCCTTCCTTCCGGTACCGGTTTCGAGTTGGATGCGCACAGCGGTTCGGGCCGCATCAGCACCGCCCACCAACTCACCCGCACAGAGGCCTCGGGCAAGCACGAATTGCGGGGGCTGGTGGGCCGGCCCGACAACCGCGTCTTCATCCGCACGAGCAGCGGCAGCGTCCGCATCGATTAGGCCGTAGGCTGTGGGCCGTCGGCTGACTGGGTGCGGCCGCTTCCAGTGCTGGGGCCGCGCCTTCGCAGGCCCCCAAACCCGGAGCCCACAGCCCATAGCCCACAGCCCACAGGCCAACTAAGCTTTTGCGCTGGTTCGACTTTTGGGGTATTCTGCGATATCGAATTCCCCAGTGCGGGTGTGTCCATGGCCTTCGGTTTGGGATATAACAAGGCAAAGATCCTCGGGGCAGCGGAGAAATCCGTGCAGCAGGGCAAGATTCCCGCTGCCATCCAGGAATACCAGAAAATCATCGAGAACGAACCGCGCGACCTGACGGTCCTGAACATCGTCGGGGACCTGTATCTTCGGATCAACAAAGCCGAAGACGCGCTCAAGTGCTTTTACAAGCTAGGGGAAGCGTACCTGGACGGCGGATTCACGCGCAACGCCATTGCCGTGTACCGGCGCATTCTGCGTGTGGACGCCAACGCCATCGACGCCATCGTGCGCCTGGCGGAGTTGTATACCCTTCAGGGGCAACTGAACGAGGCGCGCTCTCAGTACCAGGCCGCGGGCGAGTATTACGGGCAGCGGAACGAGACGGCCAAGTGCGTCGAGGTGATGGAGAAGACGCTGCTGCTGGACCCGGAGAACGTGGGGGCCAAGCAGCGGCTGGCGCAGCTCTATGAGCAGGTCAATCGGCGGGAGGAAGCGGCGGCGATGTACCTGTCGGCCGCCGAGGGGCTGGCGGACCGCGCCAAACCGGCTGAGGCGGAGAAGCTGCTGGCCCACGCCCGGGAGCTGGGCATTTCCGGACCCGAGACGGCCGTGCTGCAGGCGCGCATTCAGGTGGATGACGGCCGGGCGCAGCAGGCCATCGAGACGCTGCGGGCGCTGGCCCCCGAGCAGACCGACAAGGCGGCGCTCAACGTCCTGTTCCACGCCTACAGTTCGCTGGAGGACTGGAGCGGTGCCGCCGGGATCGCCCGCCGCCTGCTGGACGAGCACGACGATGTGGCGGGTTTGGCCATGGCCTGCGACCGGCTGCTGGACCGCGAGCGGTACGCCGAGGCGCTGGAAAACTACCGGCACATGGCCGACCGCCTGATCGCGCAGCACAACACCTCGCCGCTGGTCGAGGGGCTGCAAAAGATCGTCAAGGCGGAGTCCGCCAATACCGGGGCGCTCAAATTGCTGCGCCACGTTTATCAGGAGACCGGCGAATCCGGCTCCCTGGCCGAAACGTGCCAGCAACTGGCGGGCGCCCACATGGAGCTGGGCGAGCTGGACGAGGCGCGGGCATTGCTCCAGGACCTGGTTGGGAGCGACCCGGACAACCAGCAGTACCTCCGCGACCTGCGCGAGGTGGAAGCCAAGCTGGGGCGGCCGGCCGCACCCCCGCCCGGCGCCGGCCGCATGGAAGCCGCTTTCGCCGAGGAGTTGGCTGTGCCTCCGGTGGCCGTCCGGGAGCCGCTGACCGCGCAGGAGCAGGAAGCGCTGAACGCCGCGATCACCGAGAGCGATCTATACGTCACCTACCGCCAGACCGGCAAGGCCATCGCTCCACTGGAAGCCGTCCTGGCCCGGCTTCCCAGCAACATCACCCTGAACGAGCGGCTGCTGGAGCTGTACGAGCAGGCGCGGCAGTTCGACAAGGCGGCCGCGCGGGCCGGGGTCTTGCGAAGGGTCTACGGCGGCGCCGGGGACTCCGAGCGCGCGGCGACGTATGCGGACAGGCGCGCCCGCCTGCTGGAGCGGGCCGGCGCGGCTGTTGTGGCCGAGCCCGCGGGGGCGCCGGCCGCCGCTCCGCAATTCCCTGAGTTCTCGCTGGCCCCGCCCGTGGCCGAATTCCCCATCGAGCAGGCGCCCGCGCCGGCCGGGTTCGAGGCCGCTGCCCCGGCGGCGGAGCCGGCTCCGGCCGTTCGCGAGGTGGATCTGTCGGACTGGGAGGCGATGCTGGCGGCCCACGAGGTTGCGCCTGTCGCGCCTCCACCGCCGGCCGTCGCGGATTTGGCCCAGGGCGGCAAGCAGATCGAAGAGTACCTGCGGTCGGGCCAGATTTCGGAGGCCACCACGGTGCTCTCGCAGTTGCAGGAGCAGTTCGCTGGCGCGCCCGAGTTGGACTCCCTGGCCGAACGCGTGGCCATGGCGGCCATGGGCATGCCGGTGGAGCCGGCCGCGCCCGCCCCGCAGCCCGCCGCTGCGGAGATGGAGCTGGTTTCGGCGGAAGCACAGCCGGCCCCCGAGGCCAGCTCAACTGTCCAGGAGTTCCAGTTCGGGTCGTTCGGCGAGCCCGCCGGCGCAGAAGCGCCCACGCTGGAATGGCCGGCAGCCCCGGCACCGCCCCCCGAGCCGACCGTCGCCGAGCAGCCGGCAGCGGTGTCCGAACCGGCGGCGCCGGAGTGGCCGGAGCCGCAGGCGGCGCCTTCGTGGCCGGAGCCGGAGCCCGCGCCGATCCCTGTTGCCGAGCCGGCTCCACCGGCTGCCGCACCCGACCTTCAACTCCACATCGAGGAGCACCCGGCAGCCACCGAAGAGTTTGAATTGGCCCTGGAAGAGGAACCGGCGGCTCCACCTCCACCTCCGGCCGCGGCCCCGGCCCCGAAGCCTGCCGCCGTTGCACCGCCTCCCATCGCTCCGCCGCCGCCCCCGGCCGCGCCCGTCCGGTCGGGTATCGAGAGTCTGGTTGGCGCCTTGGAAGAGGAGTTGGAGGGCATCGCGCCGCCGCCCAAGGCGCCCGTGGCTCCGCGGCCTGCCCCGGCCGCCGTGCCGCCGCCCCCGGTTGCTGCCGCGCCCGCGCCGGCGCCTGCCGCATCGGGCGGCGCGCTCGCCGACGTCTTCGCAGACTTCAAGAAGGACATGGAGGAGGAGGCGGCGGGCTCCGAGGCCGACATCGAAACCCATTTCAACATGGGCGTCGCCTACAAGGAGATGCGCTTGTTCGATGAGGCCATCGGTGAGTTGCAGAAGGCCTACCAGACGGCGGAGCACACCAAGAGCTACGGCAACTACGTCCGCTGCTGCACCCTGCTGGCCCATTGCTTTGTCGAAAAAGGCATGCCGCTGCCCGCCGTCCGTTGGCTGGAGAACGCGCTGAAGGCCCCCGGTCTGGAACACGAGGACATATTGGCCCTCCGCTATGAAATCGGCTCGGCCAACGAATTGGCCGGCAATAAGAAGGCCGCGCTCGACAGCTTCATGGAAGTCTACGCCTTGAACATCGACTACCGGGACGTTGCCGAGCGCATCCGCGGACTGCAGGGAACATAGACGCGTACCCGCCAAATGTGGAAGCGGATCCTGTATTTCGTCTTCGTCCTGTTCGCCATCGAGATGGGACTGTTTCTCGCCGCCCTGCCCTGGACCTCGCTCTGGGAACGGAATATTCTCGGTTCGCTTTTTCCCGCGTTTCGGCCGGTGCTGTTGAGCAATTATTTCCGCGGCGCGCTCACCGGGCTGGGCCTGATCGACATCTGGATTGGCGTTTCCAATCTGTGGAATTCCCGGGAGAACCTGGCGCGGATGGGGAAAGAGGAACAGGCGGCGCCCGCGGCGCGGCACGCCGGCGAGGGTGAGATGGCGTCCATGCCGCCGGGCCGCAAGCCGTAAAAAAGTTTTCAGTTCTGAGTTGTCAGTTTTCAGTTGGCGGCAGGCTCAACAACTGAAAACTGAGAACTGAAAACTGACAACTGTCTTATGGGCCGCCGCTCCTATCTGTACTACATCACCGACAGCTCGCAGCTTGAAACGCCGGAGCGCGTCGATGCCCTGCTGGAGCGCATAGGCGCGGCCTTCCGGGCCGGTGTCGATTGGGTGCAGGTGCGGGAGAAGCGCATGCCGGTGCGCGCGCTGTGCGGGCTGGTGGAGCGCGCCGCGCGGCTCCCCGAGAAGGGCGCCGGAAAACTGCTGGTCAACGAGCGGCTGGATGTGGCGCTGGCCTGCGGCGCCGACGGCGTTCACCTGCCGGCCGACTCGCTGCCCGCCGGCGCCGTGCGCCGCGCGACGCCGCGTGACTTCCTGGTGGGTGTTTCCTGCCACACCGTGGAGGAGGTGGAAGGGGCCGCGCGAGAAGGCGCAAGCTTTGCCGTGCTCGGTCCCATCTTCGCTACGCCGGGCAAGAGACCGCCGCTGGGTGTGGACTTGTTGCGCCAGGCCTGCGGCCGCGTGGCGCCGTTGCGCTTTCCCGTGCTGGCGCTTGGCGGGGTCACGTTGGAGAACGCTTTTGCCTGTCTGGAGGCAGGCGCCGCCGGCCTCGCCGCCATCCGCCTGTTCCAGACCGCCGATGTAGCAAGGGTGGTGGCTCGATTGCGTTCGCTTTGAGGCAGCCGCCTGGCACCTGACACTTGACACCTGCTCAGTCCCCCATCAGGCGGCCGTAGCGGCGCCATTCCGGCACGTTGTCGAAAATGGCCTTCATCGCCGCGGTGATGGGAATGGCCAGCAGCAAGCCCATCGCCCCCCAGAGCCAGCCCCAGAACATCAGCGAGACCGTCACCACCACGGGGTTCAGATGCAGGCGCGCCCCGATCAGCTTGGGGTACAGCACGTTGAGCGCGATGATGTGGAAACCGGCCACGCCGGAGGCGATGCCGATCAGCGGCGCCAGCGTATCGTATTTGGTGGCGCCGGCCAGGATGGGCGGGATCATGGCCAGCAAAACGCCGAGGTAGGGAACCACGCTCAGAAAGCCGCTGATGGGCGCCATCAGCGCCGCGTAGGGCAACCCCATCATCACGAACAGGAGCGCGGAGGCCGTCGAAAGAATCGCACCGATGATCACGTTGCCGAAGATGAACCCGCGGATCATCATGGTGATGCCGTCCAGCGTCTTCTCGGCCGCCATGCGGTTTCCGGCCGCGAACAGGATCACCGAGTTGCGCCGCAAGTGGTCTTTCCAGGCCAGCAGGAAGTAAATCAGGAACGGAACGAAGCTGACCATGAACACGATCTCGGTGGCCGAACGGAGGCCGGCGCCCAGGTAGGTGGTCCAGTCGGTCTGCGGGGCGGCGGCGCGCACCGGGCGCCGCGCGCTCTTCTCCACCGCCATCATCGTGTCGGTCTGCTCCTGGATCTGCTCGGCTTTCTGGCGGAAGCGGAGCACGTGGCGCCGCAGCTTCTCCGAATAGCTGGGATAATCACTCACAAAGGCCTGGGCCTGGGCGTAGAACAAGTAAAACGCTCCGTAGGCGATCCCAAGCAGGGCCATCACCATCAGCAGGGAGCCCACGGCGCGGGGCAGGCCGCGGCGGTCCAGCCAGCTCACCACCGGGTCGCAAAGAAAGAAAAACAGGAGCGACACCACGAAGGTCATCACGAAGGAACTGGCCAAGTACAGAAAGCCGAGCACCACGGCTGCGGCCACCAGGCGCAGGCCGAACGCGCGTTGCCGGACCGGAGTATCGTGTGCTGTCGCCACGGCGCTGGTGACAAAGTACCACAGCAGCGCCGCGGATAAAACAGCATGCGGGGCGCAATCTTGGGGAGCGATCGTCTCACCGCAAAGACACACAGAACGCCAAGCTCACGAAGGGGCCGCCGCCGGCTCTTTGTGGCCTTCGCGTCCTTGGTGCCTTGGTGGTGGAGGGGAGGTTATTTTTTCTGGTACCAGTTGGTGTTGATCTCGGCGAAGTGCTTCCACTTCTCCGGCAGGTCGTCCAGCGCGAAGATGGCCGAGACCGGGCAGACCGGCACGCAGGCGCCGCAGTCGATGCACTCGATGGGATCGATGTACAGCATGGTCTCGCCCTCGAATGTCGATTCGTCTTTCCTGGGATGGATGCAATCGACCGGGCAGGCGTCCACGCACGCCGTGTCCTTCACGTTTATGCAAGGTTCAGCGATCACGTAAGCCATCGGCTAGCGACTCTCCTTCAACTTGAAAATACCACAAAGCCGGGAGCGACACAAAGGACGCCGCGGTCTTTTTTGGGCCGGCTTCTGTCTTCCCTGCTTTTTGTGGTCAAATCTCTACATGAAACGTTACTCGCTGCTGATTGGTGTTCTGGCGGCCGTCGGAGTGGCAGCCGCGGCCTACGCCGTGCAAGCGCAGAAAGCACCAGCCGCCAAGGCCACGCCAGCCGAAGCGCGGGCCTTTCTCACCAGGGCCCAGGCGCGGTTGCTGGAGCTGTGGGCCAAGGCCGACCGCGCTTCCTGGGTGCAGAGCACCTACATCACCGACGACACCGAACAGATCGCGGCCGAGGCCCAGAAAGACGTGATCGCGGCGGCGACCGATCTGGCGCTGGACGCCCGCCGCTTCGACGGCCTCAAGCTGCCTGCCGACACGGCGCGCAAGCTGGAATTGCTGAAGCTTGCCCTCACGCTGCCGGCGCCGGCGGACCCGCGGAAACAGGCCGAGCTGACGCGCATCGCCGCCTCGCTCGAAGGCGATTACGGCAAGGGCAAGTACTGCCCCGAGGGGCCGCAGGGCAAGTGTTATTCGCTGAACGACCTGGAGAACATCATGGCCCAAAGCCGCGACCCCGACCAGTTGCTGATGGCCTGGCGCGGCTGGCACAGCATCTCGCCGCCCATGCGCCAGCGCTACCAGCGCTTCGTGGAGCTGGCCAACGAGGGTGCGCGCACCCTGGGCTTCGCCGACATGGGCGCGCTGTGGCGCTCGAAGTACGACATGCCGCCGGAGCAGTTCTCGGCCGAGGTGGAGCGGCTGTGGCAGCAGGTGCGGCCGCTGTACGAGGCGCTGCATACCTACGTGCGCGCCCGGCTCATCCGCAAGTACGGCAAGGCGGCGGAGCGGCCCGACGGCCTGATCCCCGCCCACCTGCTGGGCAACATGTGGGCCCAGCAGTGGGACAACATCTACCCGCTGGTGGAGCCGCCCGGCAGCGCCACCGGCTATGACCTGACCGAGCTGCTGAAAGCGAAGAACGTCACCCCGCTCGAGATGGTCCGCTACGGCGAGCGCTTCTTCACCTCGCTGGGCTTCGATCCCCTGCCGAAGGGCTTCTGGGAACGCTCGATGTTCACCAAGCCGCGCGACCGCGACGTGGTCTGCCACGCCAGCGCCTGGGACGTGGACCAAGTCGAGGACCTGCGGCTGAAGATGTGCATCGAGATCAAGGGCGAGGACCTGGTCACCATCCATCACGAACTGGGCCACAACTTTTACCAGCGCGCCTACAGCACGCTGCCCCCGCTGTATCGCGACAGCGCCAACGACGGCTTCCACGAGGCCATCGGCGACACCATCGCCCTGTCGGTGACGCCTGCCTACCTCAACAAGATCGGGTTGCTGGCCCAGGCGCCGAAGGAGGGAAGCGAGCTGGGCGAGCTGATGATGCGGGCCTTGGACAAGGTCGCGTTCCTGCCCTTCGGCCTGCTGATCGACCAGTGGCGATGGAAAGTGTTCTCCGGCCAGATCAAGCCCGCCGACTACAACAAGACCTGGTGGGAACTGCGAAAGAAATACCAGGGAGTCGCCCCGCCGCTGGAGCGCAGTGAGGCGGATTTCGACCCCGGAGCGAAGTATCACGTTCCGGCCAACGTGCCCTACACCCGCTACTTCCTGGCCGACATTCTCCAGTTCCAGTTCCACCGCGGGCTGTGCCGCGCGGCCGGCCACCAGGGGCCGCTGCATCGCTGCTCGATTTACGCCAATGCGGCCGCCGGAGCTAAGCTCAGGCAGGTGCTGGAGATGGGCAAGAGCCAGCCGTGGCCCGAGGCGCTGAAGGCCCTCACCGGGGAAGACCGCATGGATGCTACCGCCATCCTGGATTACTTCGCCCCGCTCAAGAAATGGCTGGACGAGCAGAACAGGAGACCAGTGACGAGTGACAAGTGACCAGTGACGAGCAAGCAGCAGCGTCCAACAGGCGCTTCCCTTGTTCACTCGTCACTTGTCACTCGTCACTGCCGTAGAAACAGCAAGGGCCGCTCGGGGAGGGTTGAGCGGCCCTGGCAGACAGCGCGGTCTACGCGGGAGAGAAGCCCGCGCCGTTTCCGCCCATCCCTCGGGCACGCCCATCTCCACTCCCAACCTGCTGATTTTAAAAGCACTGGAAAAAGAGAAAAGCGCCTCAATACAGACAAATTGTGCATCAGGGCTTGAAGCGGGTCAGCGTGTCGGGGTCCCGGAAGGGGCTGTAGGCTGTGGGGTATAGGGCTGAGCTATGGGCTGGAGGCGAAGCTGTAAGTAGGATCGGCCGCACCTACAGCCTACGGCCCACAGCCTCAGCTTTAGCGGGGGCGGCCAGCGCCCGGCTCTCGGCCATGGCCAGCGAGGAGGCCAGCGCGCTGGTCAGGCCCAGGCGGCCCACCACCAGCACCGGGCAGGGCGCGCCATCGACGATGCGGCTGGCCAGCGAAGGCCACAGCGGGATGCCCAGCGGCGGGCAATGCGCGCCGATCACCAGCAAATCGGCGCCGACATCGGCTGCCGTCTCGATGATCTCTTCATCGGCGCGCCCATAGCGCACCACGGTCCTGGGCGCGGGCTCCAGCCACTCCGGGCAAATCGGCGAGGAAAGCAGTCTCTGGCCCTCCGCGCTCAGGCCGGCCAGGAACTGGCAGAGGTTGAAAGCTTCATCATGGCCGCGGCGATGATCCTTGCGTTCCACATGGAGCAGGATGATCTCGGCCGAATAATGGCGCGCCAGCATCATTCCGGCCAGCACGGCCGGCTCACTGGGCGGATCGAAGCGCGTGCCGATCACGATCCGCAGTCGCCGGTCGGACAGCAGGCCCGCCGCCGGCACACGCAGCCCGGTGCAGACGGCGGCGCCATTCAGCGCCAGAACCGGGCAGGGTGCCTGCCGGTACAGCTTCTCCTGCATCCAGTTCATGCGCATGACCAGGGGCCGGCTGGAGCTGGCACCCAGCAGCAGCACATCGGAGTGCGACCTGCCCAGCAGCGACAACAGCACCGACGTGGCATCCCCCGTCATCACGTGCGCTTCGACGGGCACGCCCATGCGCGGGGTGCTGCGGACCAGTTCCTCCAGTTGCTGCCCCGCCTGGGAGTAATCCACGCCCCAGTCCAACCCGCCCGTATCCGGAAGGGCGTGGCCGCCGACATGTACCCCGGGAACGGGAACCGCGGTGGCGGCCAGTATGCGGGCGCCGAAACCGCGGGCCAGCAGGATCGCGGCTTCCAGCAAATGCCTCGCCAGCGCTGAAAAATCAATGTAGACGACTATGCTTCGCACCTGGATCATGATTCATCGTCCGCGGATGCAAGTTACTTGCCGGGACAAGGCCGCAGGCCACGGGCTGCGGCTACCGGGCGCGGATGCCCTCCAGCCTGCGATCCGCAGCCTTGCAGCTTGGACAAAAGCGAGCGCGACTCTTCTGCGGCTCCGGGTGGACCGCAGCGAAGAAACAGCTCGCCTGCGGCAGGCTTCCGTCTCAATCCCGTGTTGGCACCGGGAGAGCGCAGACAGCGCTGCCGGGTATGATGGCGGACCAGCGCGCTTGCTTGGGCTCACTGAATGCACGCCAAAGGCCTCAGCTTTAGCGGGGCGAAGCGAGCCATCTCGCGACCATCTGTCCACAGTTTGGGCGTTTCCGGGGACACTAGCGACAGTTTGGCGGATCAGATACAGGAGGCACCCCGGCCCTTGGTGGTCGGCACCGGGATGTTGGGGGCGCTGCTTGCCGCGCCCCCAATTGCAGGCTAAGTACTCTCAAATTAGGGCGCAGCAAGCAGCGCCCACGCCTTGGCTTGGGCGGTAGAGGCTGATCTGCTGCGTGTTTTCGCACCACGTTCCCACGGACCGGGCATCGCCGGGCAGAGCAGATCCTCTCCTCTAACCTCTTTTGGTTCACTATAAGACGCGTGACGCTCAGACAGTCGCGGCCACCGCTTTCTTTGGCAAGCCCCGTGCCTGTAGACAATGGAGACGTCTGGCCTGTTATGAATATCGGAGTCGTCAAGGAAACAGCCAGGTGCGAGTCCCGAGTAGCTCTGACACCGGCCGCCGTCCGCCGCCTGGTGGAGAACTCTAACCGCGTGTTTGTTCAGCGCGGAGCCGGCGAACGCAGCCATTTCCCGGACAGCAGCTACGTGGCGGCGGGCGCTGAGATCGCCTTCTCGCCTGCCGAAGTGATCGACCGCTGTGAGTTGCTGGTCAAGGTCGGCAACTTGACCCGCGATGAAATGCAGCAGTTGCACAACCACCAGGCGGTGATGGCGTGGTTCCATCTGATTGTGGCCGACCGGGATGAGATCACGCTGTTGCTGGACAAGCGCATCGCGGCCATCGGCTACGAAGTGATCGAAGCGGTCGACGGGCGCCTCCCGGTCCTTCAGCCCATGAGCGAGGTCGCCGGGCCGATGGCGGTGGCGGTGGCCGGGCACTTGCTGCGCTCCACTTCCGGAGGCCGGGGCATCCTGCTGGGGGGCGCGCCGGGCGTGGCGCCAGCGCGGGTGTTGATCCTGGGCGCGGGGACGGTAGGCAGCACGGCCGCCCGCACCGCCCTCAATAGCGGCGCCACCACCTACGTGCTCGATCTGGACGTTCACAAACTGCGCCGCCTGCTTACGGTGGCGCCCGGAGCCATTACCGAGGTATCGGATGCGGCCACCGTCGAGGAACTGGTGCCCCCGGCCGACGTGCTGATCGGCGCCGTCCTGGTTCACGGCGGG
Organism: Acidobacteriota bacterium; assembly: GCA_026394175.1. GTDB lineage: Bacteria > Acidobacteriota > Terriglobia > JAJPHL01 > JAPKYU01 > JAPKYU01. Next base: position 24,670 of record JAPKYU010000013.1, read on the forward strand.
CTGACGCCGCACCTGGTTTCACGGCCACTGGTGGAGCGCATGCAGCCGGGCAGCGTCATCGTGGATCTTTCCATCGACCAGGGCGGTTGCGTGGAGACCAGCCGGCCCACCACGCTGGCCGACCCGGTCTTCCGCCACTCGGACGTGCTTCATTACTGCGTGCCCAACATGACGGCCGATATCGCCCGGACCGCCAGCGCCGTGCTCTCGCAGGCCAGCCTGCCCTACATCCTGGCGCTGACCGGCTTGGGGCTGGAGCAGGCGCTGCAACGCTCGCCGGAACTGGCCCGCGGGGTTTTCACGCTTTGGGGAGAGTGCGCCAACAAGGCGCTGGCCGAACGGTGGAGCATTCCGCATCGCGAGGTATCCACCATGGTCGGCCGGCAGATCTGACTGGCGAAGCCATGAAGAGCTGGACAAACGCCTTTCGCGAGAAGCTCACGACCGCCGAGCGCGCCGTGGAGCGGGTGAGCTCCGGCGATCGTGTCTACGTGCACCCCGGCTGCGCGGAGCCGGAAACGCTGGTCTCGGCGCTGCTGAAGCGGGCCGGCCAGCTTGCCAACGTGGAGATCGTGCACCTGCTGACGCTGGGCAAGGCCGACTACGTGAAGCCGGAGTATCGCGGCCGCTTCCGCCACAACGCCCTGTTCATCGGCAGCAACGTCCGGGAGGCGGTGACCGAGGGGCGCGCCGACTACACGCCGGTTTTTCTGTGCGAGATCGAGCGCCTGTTCACCTCCGGCCAGTTGCCGCTGGACGGCGCGCTGGTGCAGCTCTCCCCTCCCGACGAGCACGGGTACATGAGCCTGGGAGTGGGGGTGGATTGCACGCTGACGGCCGCCCGCTGCGCGCGCTACGTGATCGCCGAGGTGAACGACCGGATGCCGCGCGCCCTGGGGGATTCCTTCCTGCACGTCACCAAGGTGAGCGCCATCGTCGAGACCTCGCACCCCCTGGCCGAGCTGCTCCCCGTGCCCTTCACCGAGCTGCATCACCGCATCGCGCAGAACGTGGCCGCGCTGATTCCCGACGGCGCCACCCTGCAAATGGGCATCGGCGGCATTCCCGACGCCGTGCTCTCCTGCCTGCGCGACCGCAAGGACCTTGGCATCCACAGCGAGATGGTTTCCGATGGGGTGATTCCCCTGATCGAATCGGGCGTGGTCAACGGCGAGAAGAAAACATTGCACACCGGGAAGGTGGTGGCCGGTTTCATGCTGGGCACCCGGCGGCTGGCGGATTTCATCCATGACAACCCGATTTTCGAGTTCCATCCCACCAGCTACGTGAACGATCCCTTCATCATCGCGCAGAACGAGAACATGATCGCCATCAACTCGGCGCTGCAGATCGACCTGACCGGGCAGGTCTGCGCGGACTCGATCGGCACGACGCTGTACAGCGGGATTGGGGGGCAGGTGGACTTCGTGCGCGGCGCGGCGCGCTCCAAGGGCGGCAAGCCCATTATCGCCATGCCTTCGACGGCCAAGGATGGAGGCGTGTCGCGTATCTCGTCGCTGCTTTCCGGGGCCGGGGTCGTTACCTCGCGCGGCGATGTCCATTACGTGGTGACCGAGCACGGCGTCGCCTACCTGCATGGGAAGACCTTGCGGCAGCGCGCCGAGGCGCTGATCGCCATCGCCGACCCGGCGTTTCGCGACCAGTTGTACGATTTCGCCTACCGCGCGCATTACCTGGAGCCGAAGTGTGTCGCCGTACCCTAAGAAGGCTGTAGGCTGTGGGCTGTGGGTCGGCCCACAGCCTACAGCCCACAAGGGGGGGAAAGGGGGGAAACAAACCATGCCAGGCGCCATTGTCGGGGAAGTTCTTGTCCGCCAGGTGACCCCGGAGGAACTGCCGCTGCTGGAAGCAATGTACGGCAGCTTCGAGCCCAAGGAAGTTGCCTTGGGCCTGCCGCCGCGCGATCCCGAGCGGCGCCGCGAGTGGCTGAAGGCATTGCTGGAGGGAATCAACTTTGTCGGCGTGATCGGCCAGGCGGTGGTTGGGCACCTGGCCATCATGCCCGCCGGGCAGGCGGGCGAGCTGGCCTGCTTCGTGCACCAGGACTATCGCTGGCGCGGCGTGGCTACGGCCATGGGCAACGCCGCGGTCGCCGACGCCCGCCGGCGCGGCCTGACATGGCTCTGGGTGCTCATCGGCAGCGACAACTCACCGGCCCGCAGCGCCCTGCTCAACTACGGGTTCCACACCGCCTGGGAATCCCAGGGCGAAATGAAGATGACCTTCGCGTTGTGAATCGGCTTACTGGCTGAGGACGGCCGCGGCGGGATTCAGCTTGATGGAGTTGGAGAGGGCGCGCTGCTCGTAGTAGCCGCGCTCGTGCAGATAGCGATAGACGCGGCCGGCCACCTGGGCCGCCAGCGGGCCCATCACCGACCGCCCGCCGCGCAGCAGCACCACCACAACGGTTCTGGGATTGTCGGGAGCCTCGTAGGAGGCGAACCAGCCGAGCCGCGTGCCACCCTGGCTGCAGGTTCCGGTTTTGCCGGCGACCGTGTCGTAGGGGTCATCCAGGCGGCGGGCCGTGCCGCGGACCACCGCCGCCATCATTCCCTCGCGCAACTGCGGCAGGATGTCCCCGATTTCCAGTTCGCGCTTGATGCGCGGCTGGAAGGCCTCGATCTCGGCCTGGCTGCGCGGGTACTGCAGGTAGTAAAGCGTTCCTCCGTTGGCCACCGCGGAAACGAACGCGGCGAGCTGCAACGGTGTAGCCTGAATCTCCCGCCCGAAACTGGAGAGCAGGCCGACGCCGCCCAGCCGCGGCGGGGTATCGGGGAAAGTGCCCAGATGCTCGCCGGCGATGCCGTAGCCCGCCAGTTCTCCGAAGCCGAAATCACGGGCGTACTTGCTCAGCCTGGGAAACCCTACCTGGGCACCGATCCTGGCGAAGTAAGGATTGTTGGAGTGCGCCAGGGCCTCGGTCAGGTTCATCGACCAGCGGCGTCCGAGCGGCACCCGGGTGTCCTTGGTAATAATGCCTTCGCGCAGGGCGGCGACGGCCACGGGCAGCTTGACCGTGGAGCAGGGCGTGTAGCCGTTGTCCAGCGCCAGCTTCTGATTCACCATCGAGAGGATGCGCCCGTCGTTGGGGTTCACCACAACGACGCTGCCGTTGAGCGGGCCCAGGGCTTCCACCGCGGCCGCTCGCACCGCCGGGTCCTCGCCCACTGCTTGGTCCCCGGCCGTAGAATCCGCATATGGGCTGGCCGTCCAGGTCTGGCGGGAAGAGCGGCGGACCGGCCGGCGCGTGGCAGGCCGCTTGCGCGCCGTCGTCGTCTTCTTCGCCGAGGTGGTGGTTTTTGCGGAAGCGGGTTTCTTCGCCGCGGCCGTGGCGGCATTGGCGCTGCCGGATGTGGTTTTCGCCGCGGGGGCCTTCTTGGCGGCGGCTCCTGATGTGCTTCTCGCCGCCGCGGCCTTACGGGTCGTGGCTTTTGCCGACTTGGCCTTGGCGGGAGCAGCCTTGGCGGCGGCTGCGCTCGTGGAAGCGCTCTTCGCCGCGCCCGCCTTGCGGGAACTCGTGGTCTTAGGCGTTGACGCGGATTCTTGAACGGCGGCCCAGGCTTGGAAGCCCGCCAGGCCCGTAGCTAGAAACAGCACCCAACAGGAGCGGCCGAAAACGATGAATCGCATTTCCTCTCGTTACTAAGTGGATTCTGTCTGCTTGCGTGAGGCGCGATGGCCATCCAAATCTGTAGGCCCCCGGGCTGAGCTGCCACCGCATCCGTGCATCCTGCCTTCACCTAAAATGGATGCGCCGGGAGCGCTTCAGGCATTCAAAAATCTTGTTGAGGTACCAACCCCGTTAGATTTTGTGCCGCAAAAAGGGCGGCTGTCCAGCACATTCGCGGCTGGCGGGTGCCGGATTGTGCAATGGAACACAAACCAAGGACAGGTGAACAGGGGTCGAACCGGCTTCAGAATCAGTGTTGATCTGTATGCACCCGTGAACCGATTCCTCACCGGCCTGCCGGCCTGCCGCGAGGCGGCACGCCGGGGGTAGGAGCGTCGGCCGGAGCAGCCGCCGCGCTGGTGGCCGCGGCGTTCCGCAGGGGAAGCCCCAGGATCTTGTGCACTTCCTGATCCAACGTGTCGCGGATGTCCTTGTTCTCTTTCAGGAACAGGCGAGCGTTCTCACGGCCCTGGCCAATCCGTTCACTGCGAAAGGAGAACCAGGAGCCGCTTTTTTCCACCAGGCCCTTTTCCACAGCCAGGTCCAGCAGGTCCCCCTCGCGCGAGATGCCTTCCCCGTACAGGATGTCGAATTCCGCATCGCGGAACGGCGCGGCCAGCTTGTTCTTGACCACCTTGCACCTGGTGCGGTTGCCGATGACCGTTTCGCCATCCTTCAGCGCCCCAATGCGGCGGATATCCAGGCGCACCGAGGCGTAAAACTTCAGAGCGCGGCCCCCGGTGGTGGTTTCCGGATTGCCGAACATGACGCCGATTTTCTCCCGTATTTGGTTGATAAAGATCAGGCAGGTCTTCGACTTGGCGACGATGGCGGTCAGCTTGCGCAGGGCCTGCGACATCAGCCGGGCCTGCAGGCCCATGGACGGCTCGCCCATCTCGCCGTCCAGCTCGGCCTTGGGCACCAGCGCGGCCACCGAATCCACCACCAGCACATCGATGGCCCCGGAACGGACCAGCGCCTCGGCGATCTCCAGCGCCTGCTCGCCGTAATCGGGCTGCGATACCAGCAGGTTATCCACATCGACGCCCAACCTGCGGGCGTAGGGGGGGTCCAGCGCGTGCTCGGCATCGATGAAAGCCGCCATGCCGCCCTGGCGCTGCGCTTCGGCGACCACGTGCAGCGCCAGGGTGGTCTTGCCGCTGGCTTCCGGGCCGTAGATCTCGCTGACGCGCCCCCGCGGCACGCCGCCCACCCCCAGGGCGGCATCCAGGGCCAGCGAGCCGGTGGAGATGACCGACACCGGCACCAGCGCGTCCTTGGCCCCCAGCCGCATGATGGCGCCCTTGCCAAACTGCTTTTCGATCTGCGAGAAGGCCAACTCCAGGGAACGGTTTTTCTCCGTCTTCTCATCGGCCATGAGTGCCAACTTCCTTTCGTCACGTCCCAAATCCCAAGTCCCAAGGCGGAACGACCTTGGACCTTGGACTTTGGACTGCTTCTGTTATTCGCGAACCGCGAAGTAACCTTTGCGCGCCCTGATCTTGACTCCCTTGCGCTGCGATACCACCTCGATGGAGTGGAAGGAACCGTCCCGGGGAGTGTTGGGCCGGTACAGCAATGCGTACTGGCTGCGCAATTCCTGCCCGATGCGCTCGAAGGAAGTATTCAGGTCGGCGGCCTTGAACGGAAAGAACACGCGGCCCCCGGTCTCCTCGGCGAAGCGCCGCAGCACGCGGTCGCCCTGCTGCTCGCCTCCCGCCGGCTTGGCGCTTTTCTCGGTCTGCTCGGGATTGCCGCGGTTGGTGCTGATGGCGAAGATGGTCACTTCGCCGCGCTGGGCCATGGCCAGCGTGTCCTCGCGGCTGCCTCGGCTCTGGTTGTCGTCGCCATCGCTGATCAGGATGATGGTGCGCCGCACGCCGCCGCCCGGTTCCTCGGCCATCAGCTTGTCGCGCACCGCATGGTAAATGGCGTCGTACATGGCCGTTCCGCCGCCCGGCCGCAGCGAGTGGATGGCCTCGCTGAGCTTCCCCAGGTCGTCGGTGAAGTCCTGGACCACCTCGGCATTGGTGTCGAACGACAGCACCATGGCCCGGTCGGTCTTGGGCCGCAGCACGGAGTTGAGGAACTCGATGGCTGCTTCCTGCTCGAATTTGAACCGTTCCCGGACGCTGTTGCTGGCGTCGATCAGCAGCCCGATGCGCAGGGGCAGGTCGCTCTCCTTGGTGAACTCCAGGATCTCCTGTTTCTTCTTGTTGTCGAAAACATGGATTTCATCCCTGGAGAGGTCGGTGACGAACCGTTCCTTGCGGTCCAGCGCGGTGAACAGCACCGGGACGCGCTCGACGCGCACGATAATGGGGCGTTGCGCGGTGGGGGTTGCCGGGGTGGGCTGCTGGGCGAGCAGGCCAATAGCTACAGGGAGCAAGGCCGCCCCCGCGGCGAGAGCAAGACGATACTTACGCATGGCGAACAACAATAAAATCTCCGGCAATTATAGCAGAGACGCCTGCTACTCCGGCTTGCGTCGGCCTCCGCGCCGTCCTCCGTCGCGCCGCACCACGTGGTCCACGACTTTGATCAGCGCGTTCAGGTTCTCCTCGGTCAGGAACTCGATTGTCTTCTCCACGTCCATGGTTCTGCAGAGAGTCTAGCCGAGGGCCGACTGGCGGTCAAGCAAGCCCCCCAGGGTGCTCCCGCGCCGTGTGGCGGCGGCCGTCACCGGCCCAGGGATTTCAGGCGGGCGGCCTCAAACTCGTCGCCCTTTTTCCAGCCGGGCAGCGCCTCCGCGATGGCCGCCTGCCAGCCGATGTAGATCCCGATGGCCGCCGCCTGCTCGGCCGCCGAATAATCCCAGTTGGGATTGAACTCATCGGAGGGCTGGTGGTAGTGCCTGGCGCGGTATTCGGCTTCCTGCTTCTCGCCCCACCCGGGCGGCTTGCCGATGACGTCGCTGCCCAGGTCGAGTGTGAAGGCGGGGATTCCGACCTTGGCCAGGCTGAAGTGGTCGGAGCGATAGTAGTAGCCCTGCTCGGGATGCTCCTCGGGCACGATGCGGAAATTCAGCGCCCGCGCGGCCTGCCGGGCAATCGGCTCCAGCGTGCTCCGTTCGATGCCCGGCATTTGCGCGTCGCGAGTCTTGCCCAGGAACGACAAGCCGTCGTAGTTGATATCGACCGCGGTCCTGGCTGCCGGGACGGCCGGGTGGGCGGCGTAATAGGCGGAGCCGCGCAAGCCGGCCTCCTCCCCTGTCACCGCCGCAAAGACAATCGAGCGGCGCGGGCGAAGCGGCGCGGCCGCAAACGCCCGCGCCAGCTCCAGCAAGATTCCCATGCCCGAAGCGTTGTCCACCGCGCCGTTGTAAATTGCATCTCCATTGACCGGCTCGCCGACACCCAGGTGGTCATGGTGCGCGGTATAGACGACCGCCTGGTCCTTCAGCTTGGGATCGCTGCCTTCCAGCACCCCGATGACGTTGGCCGTGCGGATGGGCCGGACCTTCGAGACCAGGTGCGAGCGCAGCCGCACGCCGAGATCGACGGGGCGGAAGTCGAGCCGGGCGGCTGCGGCGGTCAGCTTGTCCAGGTCCTGCCCGGCCAGGGCCGCCACCCGGCGGGCGGCGGCCTCCGTGATCCAGGAGGCGATTTTCAGGGCCGGCTCGCCGGGGCGCACCTCGACGTAGGCCTGCTCGCGTCCCCAGGAGTTGCGCACTACGTTCCATCCGTAGCCGGCCGACTGCGGGGTATGAACGAGCACGGCGCCCGCCGCGCCTCTCCGCGTGGCCTCTTCGTACTTGTAGGTCCAGCGGCCGTAGTAGGTGAGCGCCTTGCCGCCGAAGAGTTTCGGGTCGTCCGAGGGCGGGTCGTTCACCAGCATCAGCAGCACTTTGCCGCGCAAATCGGCGCCCTTGTAGTCGTCCCACTGGTACTCGGGGGCCACGATGCCGTACCCGACAAAAACCATGGCCGCGTCAACGTCCGACACCGCCGTCTGGGCCTCGTTGTTGGCCACGTAGTCGGCCAGGTATTCCGGCCGGATTTCCTGGCCGTCTTTTACGACGGCCAGCGTGCTGGAACGGTCCGTTTCCACGCCCACCAGCGGGACCGGCTGGATATAGGAGCCGTTCACCGCCGGTTTCAACCCGGCCAATTCAAACTGCGCTGCGATATAGTCAATGGCGACCTGCCCGCCGCGCTGGCCGGTGCCTCGCCCCTCCAGCGAATCGCCGGAGAGGAACTTCTGGTGTGCCCGGACGTGGCCGCCCTTGAACTGCCGGGCCACCGCCCGCCAGCCCTCAGTGCCCGCGGGCGCTTTCGACGCCGGGCCGGTTGCCTGCGCGCCGGCCATCAGCGCGCATCCAAAAATGGCTAGAATTGTGCGCATGGGGCCATTGTAATTCATTCGTAATTCGAACGAGGAATGGGACGCAGATGAACGCAGATAAACGCAGATCAGGTGCAATTCAATCCGCGTTCATCCGCGTTCATCAACGTCCCATCGAATCACTCTACTGGATCGCGTTCGTGGCGCTGATGGCGCTGGTGGCCGCCGTGTTCTGGCGCGCCTTGTTTACTTCCGACACTTTCTTTTTCCGCGACATCTCCTTCGCTCACTTCCCGCGGGCCGTCGAGCTTCGCACGCTGGTGCGGAGCGGCCAACTGCCGATCTGGAACCCCTTCGAGCACTTCGGCGAACCGGTGAGCGTCAACGCCAATTACCTGCTGTTCTACCCCACGGCCTGGCTGGCCTGGATGCTGCCGGCGGCTTACGGTTTCAAACTCCATTACCTGCTGCATTTTTTCGTGCTGGCCGCGGGCACCTTTCTGCTGGCGCGGCGGATCGGCCTGCGCCCCTTCGCCTGCTTTCTGGCCGGCGCGCTGTTCGTCTTCAGCGGTCCCATCGTCTCACTGGGCGCCTTCTACAACCTGCTTCCGGCGGTGGCCTGGATGCCGCTGGCGGTGCTGGCTGCCGATTACCAGATGCGGCGGGGCGGCTGGAAGGGTACGGGCGCCCTGGCCGGCGCGCTCACCTTGCAGGTGTTCGCGGGTGAGCCGCTGACCAGCCTGGCCACCGCCGCGCTGGCGCTCGGCTGGGCGCTCGCCTTTCACGGCGATGCGCGCGCGGCAGCCTGGGCGGGAATGAACCGCAGGGTGCTGGGCCGTTTCCTGCTGGCGCTGCTGCTGGCCGCCGGATTCTCCGCCATCCAGGTGGTGCCGGCACTGTGGCACATGCCGGACACCGTCCGCGGCTCGTTCGGCTTTGACCAAACCTTGTTCTGGTCGCTCCATCCCCTGAAAGGCCTGGAACTGGTCCTTCCCGATTTCCTCGGCAACCCGCTCTACGACTCCACTCCTTGGATTTACCTGGAAGGACGCGAGGTCTATTTCCTGCTGTCGCTGTACATCGGGATCGTTCCGCTGGCGCTGGCGGTGTTGGCGGTGGCGGGGCGCGGGTCGTCCGTCGCGCCATCCGCGAGAGTGTTTTGGGCTGCGGCGGCGCTGATCGCCCTGCTGCTGGCGCTGGGGCGCTACACGCCGCTCTCCTATGTTTTCTATTACCTGATTCCCATCTACCGCGTGGTTCGCTTTCCGGTGAAGTTCCTGGCGCCGTTCGCGCTGGCGGTCGCGCAATTGGCGGCCATCGCGGCCGATCGGCTGCTCTCAGACCGAGCGGCTTGCCCGGCGGGGCCAACCGGCCGCTGGCTGCTGCGCGCCTGCGTGGCGCTGGCGCTGGCCTGGGCCGGCATTTCGGCCTTGATTCTGGCCGCGCCGGCGGCAGCGCGGCGGCTCATGGCGCCGCTGGTCAGCCTGGTGTTTACTCACACGCGCGCGCTGGCCATCCGCCAGGCGCTTCCGCTGGACCGCGCCGAAATCCTGGCGCAGGCAAACGACTGGCTGCTGTATGTGATCCCCGCCCGCTTGCCGTATGTGCTCGGCTCGGCACTGCTGGTGGCGGCGCTGTTGTACTTGCGCCGGCGAGGTTTTCTGCGCCCATGGCTGGTATGGGCGGCCGGCGGCCTGGCCGTTCTTCAGTTGATCGGGCTTCACGCTGATCTGAACCCGCTGGCCGGCCGGAGTTACTTTGACGACCGGCCGCCGGTGGCCCGCTACCTGGATAACGCTCCCCGTCCACTCGTCGCGGGGACGCCGGGATTGCCGCATCGTGTCTTCGTGGAGCCAGCGTTGACGCCGCCGGGGCTCGCTTCGGCGTTTGTTTCCGTGGACCTCAGCCAGGTGGACTTTCTGCCGCCTGCGGCGCACGTCTACTACGCCTACCGCATGAGCCTGCAGTCCGGCGCGGGGCTGTCAGGGTTGGAAGGAGCGTTCACCGCCGACCCCGAGCACATCCTGGTGAACGCCCAGGAGACGCTCAACCACATGGTCTACGACATGGGCCTGGCGGGGGAACAACTGGCCCGGCTGTTGCGCGTGGTGGGCGTCGAGTACGCCGTGCTGCTGCGCTATTCGGCGCCCGCGGGCCTGGAGCTGATCGGCGCGTTCCCCAACGCCACCGCAACGCCGGCGCGGCTCTACCGGGTGCGCGGCGCGATGCCGCGGGCGTATCTCGCGCCCGCCGCCGGCGGCGCCTGGCTGCCTCCCGGCGAGGCCACCATCCGCTGCATGATCGCGCCCGATTTCGACCCGGCTTCCCAGGTGGTGCTGGACCCGGCGACGGGCGCCGGGCAGGTTCCGGCCGCCCCCGCAGCGGGTTTCTCCGGGAAGGCGCGGATTCTGGAGCGCCAGGCGGATCGCGTCGCGGTCGAAACCGATGCAAACCAGGCGGCCTGGCTGGTGCTGAACGACAGCTACAATGCCGGATGGAAAGTATCGTTGGACGGGAACGCAGCGCCATTGCTGCGGGCCAACCAGATGTTCCGCGCCGTCGCGGTGCCGCCGGGGAGGCATCAGGTGGTGTTCCGCTATCGGCCGCCGGCGCTGCTGCTCGGCGCGGCCATCAGCCTGGCCAGCGCCTTGCTGGCGGCGTTGGCCGGCGCAATTGAACGGAAACGCAGCTCTGCCGCGGTTTAGAATGGCGGGATGAGATTCCTGCCGTTGCTGTTGATGGTGGCCGCCAGCGCCTCGCCTGCCGAGGAGCGGCCCAGGGCCAGGGATATTGGGCTGGCTCCGGGGATCCTCGCCCCCGGCCCGCTCAACGCCATCACCGATGTCGAAGGCGTCCGCGTCGGCCAGGTGACGATCATCGAAGGCGACAACGTGCGGACCGGCGTCACGGCCATCCTGCCCCACCCCGGCAACATCTTCCAGGAAAAAGTGCCGGCCGCCGTCCACGTGGGAAACGGCTTCGGCAAGCTGGCCGGTTCGACTCAGGTCGAGGAACTCGGCGTCATGGAGACGCCCATCGTGCTGACCAACACGCTCAGCGTGTGGCGGGCGGCTGAAGCCGTTGTCGAATATACGCTGGCGCTGGAGGGCAACCAGAAGGTGATGTCGGTGAACCCACTGGTGGCCGAGACCAACGACGGCGGGTTGAACGACATCCGCGGCATGCACGTCGAAAAGCGCCACGTGCTGGAGGCCATCCGCGGAGCGCGCGGCGGCGCGGTCGAAGAAGGCGCCGTCGGCGCGGGCACCGGAACGGCGGCCTTCGGCTTCAAGGGCGGTATCGGCACCGCCTCCCGGCTGATCCGGGCGGCGGCGGCCGGCTACACGGTGGGCGTGCTGGTGCAAACCAATTTCGGCGGCGTGCTCACCATGGACGGCGTGCCGGTGGGCCGCGAGCTGGGCCGCTACCTGTTCAAAGGCGAAACCGGCGATGGTTCCATCATCATGGTGGTGGCCACCGACGCGCCGCTGGATGCCCGGCAACTCAAGCGCCTGGCCCGCCGCGCCATGCTCGGCCTGGCGCGCACCGGATCGCCCTCGACGCACGGCAGCGGTGACTACGTGATCGCGTTTTCGACCGCGCCGCCGCTGCGCTACCGCTTCGGCTCCGCCGGTGTTCAATCCCGCGCCGTGCTGGCCGACGATTCCCTCACCCCGCTGTTCCAAGCGGCGGTGGAGGCCACCGAAGAAGCGATTTACAATTCCCTGCTGAAGGCCGCCACCATGCGCGGCTTTCGCGGCGCCGTGGTCGAGGCGCTGCCCGTGGACAGGGTCAAGCAGATCATGCGAAAGTATGGCCGGTAATCAGGCTGTAGGCCGTAGGCTGTGGGCCGCAGGCTCTTCCTGCAGCCCACAGCCTACAGCCGAAGGAGAGATCATGAAATATCGCACACTGGGCCGCACCAACTTGCGCGTTTCCGACATCGGCTTCGGCGCCTGGGGCATCGGCGGCAGCATGTGGATCGGGGCGCAGGACGAGGAATCGGTTCGGGCCCTGGAGCGCGCCATCGACGGCGGCCTCAACTTCATCGATACGGCGCTGGCCTATGGCGACGGCCACAGCGAGCAGGTTGTGGGCGGCGTGGTGAAACGCCATCCGGAGCTGATGGTGGCCACCAAGGTTCCGCCCAAAAACCTGGTCTGGCCGGCGCGGCCCGGCGTGCTCATCGACAGGGTTTTTCCCTATGACTACATCGTTGCCCGCACCGAGCAGTCGCTGAAGAACCTGGACATAGAGACCGTGCACCTGCAGCAGTTGCACGTCTGGTCGCCGGAATGGATCGGCGCCGACGACTGGCGGAGGGCGGCCGAGAAACTGAAGCGCGACGGCAAGATCCGTTTCTTCGGCATCTCGGTGAACGACCACCAGCCGGAGTCGGTGATGGAGGTGCTGCGGACCGGCCTCATCGACGTCATCCAGGTGATCTACAACATCTTCGACCAATCGCCGGAGGACGCGCTGCTGGGGCTGTGCGAGGAGCTGAACATCGGCGTGATCGCCCGAGTGCCGTTCGACGAGGGCAGCCTGACGGGCAACATCCGCCCCGACACCACCTTCCCGCCGGGCGACTGGCGGCACGGCTATTTCGCCGGCGACCGCAAGCGGCAGGTCTGGGAGCGCATCGAGAAACTGCGCCCCCTGGTGGAGCCGCACGCGGCCGGCTTGGCGGACGTGGACCTGCGCTTCTGCCTCAGCCACCCGGCCGTCTCCACCGTGATCCCCGGCATTCGCACGGTGAAGCACGCCGAAGAGAATTGCGCTTCCAGCGACCGCGGCCCGCTGCCGCCCCAGTTGCTGCAGGAACTGCGGAAGCACCGCTGGGTGCGCAACTTCTACGACTGATCCGCGAAGATTCCCGCGGCGTCCCGCCGCCATGATGTAGCGCCGGCGTCCCGCCGGTAATCGTCCTCCGGTCGCCGATCGGTTACCGGCGAGACGCCGGCGCTACATCCGGGGCGCGAGACGCGCAGGGGCCTGTGCTAACCTTTCAACCATGGGGGGTGCGGGAACCAGTGCCGAATTCGACCTGCCCGCCGCCCTTTCCTTGCTGCCGGCCGCGCTCGACTTCACTGCGGATTTCGATTTCACCAGCGTCCCGGAAGGCCCGGGCGTGTTTCTGCTGGAGACCGGGGGCGAGTCGTTCCTGGGCAAAAGCGCCTCGCTGCGGCGGCGGCTGGCGCGGCTGCTGGCGGAATGCGGAGTGCGGGACGCCGAGCGCGGAACACCACCATCCGTGTCGCCCACTCTGCATTCCGCACTACGCACTCCGCGCCCCCGGCTGAATCTGCGGGCTGCGACCCGCCGGATCCACTACCGCGCCACCGGCTCGGCGTTTGAGACCACACTGCTGCTGTACCAGGCCATGCGGGCGCTTTATCCGCAGCGTTACCGCGAGCTGCTTCGTTTGCGGCATCCGCCGCTGCTGAAATTAAATCTCGACAACCCCTGGCCGCGGAGCTATGTGACGCGGCGGCTGGGACGCAAGCGGGCGCTTTACTACGGCCCCTTCCCCTCCCGCGCGGCCGCCGAGAAATTCGCGCCCCAGATCCTCGACCTGTTCCTGGTGCGGCGCTGCCGCGAGGAGATTCGCCCCGATCCGGCGCACCCCGGCTGCATTTACGGGGAGATGAACATGTGCCTGCGGCCGTGCCAGAACGCAGCCACTTCCGAGCAGTACCAGGAGGAGGCCGGGCGGCTGGCATCTTTCCTCACCACGGCGGGAGCTTCGCTGCTGAAGGAGCTGGAGACCGAGCGCGACCGGGCCTCCGAGGCCCTCGATTTCGAGGAGGCGGCGCGGCTGCACAAGCGCATCGAAAAGGTGCGCGAGGCGCTCAAGCACCGGCCCGACCTGGCCGTGGACCTGGAGCGGTTGCACGGCCTGGTGGTCCAGCGCGCCGCCGCGGAGCAGAGCGCCGCGCCGGCTGCGCCCGCGGTCATGCTGTTTCCCGTGTGGCGGGGCTACCTGCTGCCGGCCATCCGGCTGGCGCTGGAAGTGATCGACGGCAAGCCGGTCTCGCTCGACGCCCGGTTGCGGGAGGCCCTTTCGGGCCTTGGTTTCCGCGGCGGCACGTCGCGCGTCCGCGCCGAGCACATGGCCCTGCTGGCGCGCTGGTACTACCGCGGCGCCCGCCAGGGCGAGTTCGTTCCCTTCGAAAGCTATGAGCGCATTCCCTTCCGCAAGGTGGTGGGAGCCATCAGCCGTGTCTTGCGCTGATCAGACGGCCACCAGGACGTCTTCCCCTTCCACCTTCACTTCGTAGCAGCGGGTCTTGACGGCGGGATCGTGCGCGCACTCCCCGGTCTTCAGGTTCCATTGCCAGAAATGCCAGGGGCATTCGACCAGATCGCCGCTGATCTGGCCCTCGGCCAGCGGGCCGCCCTGGTGCAGGCATTCGCCGTCGATGGCGAAGATCTGCCCCTCGAGATTGGCCAGGAGAATCTTGCGGTCACCGGCGCTCACCTCCCGCATGGCGCCGGCGGCGATGTCGGAAAAGCGCGCAACTTTGAAGAAACTGGGCAACCTGGCACCTGACGCCTGAAAGCTGGACGGACAACTATCGCGGATTCGGAACCTGGGCGATCATCACGCGCTTCTTGAAGTCCTCGACCATCGAGGGCTCCAGGCGCACCTCGGTGGGCCGCTTGGCCAGCGTCATGTGGTCGATCTTGTCCTGCAGCTTCAGCAGGGCGTAGAAGAGGTTTTCGGGACGGGGCGGGCAGCCGATGACGTACACATCCACCGGCACGATCTTGTCCACGCCCTGCAGGACCGCATAGGTGTTGAACGGGCCGCCGACACTGGAGCAGGCGCCCATCGAGATCACCCATTTCGGCTCGGGCATCTGCTCGTAAATGCGCTTCAGCGGCGGAGCCATCTTCAGGGTGACAGTGCCGGCCACAATCATCAAGTCGGACTGCCGCGGGCTGGGCCGGAACACCTCGGCGCCAAACCGCGCGATGTCGAACCGCGAGGTGCCGGCGGCGATCATTTCGATGGCGCAGCAGGCCAGGCCGAACGTCAGCGGCCAGATCGATGACTGCCGCGCCCAGTTAAACACGTAGTCAACGGTGGTGATAATGAAGTTCTTCTCAAACCTGTTGTCAAGAACACCCATTCTCGGTCGGCTCCGTTGATGGAGAATCCCTTCCACCAAAGGATAGCATATGGGGCACGGCCGCGGTAAGCGGGAGACGGGAAAGTCCGGAGGTGGCGCAGGGGCGCGCGGATACACGCGGATTACGCTATACTGGCCGGACAATTCGCTTATGAGGCAGGAGGATGGATGACGGACCTGAAGGGACTCTATGATGCGATCCTGAACGGCGACGCGAAAGCCGCCGCCGCGTTGACCGCCCAGGCGCTGGCGGAGGAGCGCGACCCGCTGGAGATGGTCAACCAGTACATGTCGCCGGCCATGGACGAAGTGGGCCGGCGCTTCGAAGCGGAAGAATATTTCGTGCCCGAGTTGCTGTTGTCGGCGCGGGCCATGAAAGCCGCGCTGGCGCTGGTCCGGCCGCTGCTGGCCGCCCGCGGCGCGAAGCCCGCCGGGCGCGTGGCGATTGGCACAGTGAAAGGCGACCTGCACGACATCGGCAAGAACCTGGTAGCCTCGCTGCTGGAAGGCGGCGGGTTCCAGATCCAGGACCTGGGCGCCGATGTCAGTGCGGAGAAGTTTGTCCAGGCGGCTCGCGACGGCGATGCCCAGATCATTGCCCTCTCGGCGCTGTTGACGGTCACCATGCGCGGGATGAAAACCACCATCGACGCGCTGAAGGAAGCCGGCGTGCGCGACCGCGTCAAAGTGATCGTGGGTGGGGCTCCCATCACCCAGAGATACGCCGACGAGATCGGCGCCGACGGATATGCGGAAAACGCCAGCGCGGCGGTGGCCCTGACCCGCAGGCTGGTTGGCGCCGGCCCGCAGGCCGTCCTGCAGTAAGTGCGGAGTGCGGAGTGTGGGGTGGGGAATAAACGCTTTCTCAGCACTCAGCTCTTTCGATTACCCGCGAAAAACCTCCGGCTTCAGCACCGCCACGTAGGGCAGGTTGCGGTAGTGCTGCTGGTAATCCAGGCCGTAGCCCACCACGAAGCGGTCGGGGATCTCAAAGCAGCGATAGCGCAACGGCACATCCGCCAGGCGCCGCGGTTTCTTATCCAGGAAGGCGCAGGCGGCCAGGCTGGAGGGCTGGCGCAGCGTCAAGGTCTTCATCAGGTAACGCAGGGTCAAGCCGGTATCGACGATGTCCTCCACCAACAGGACATGCTGGCCGGCGATGCTCTCGTCCAGGTCCTTGGCGATGCGCACCATGCCGCTGCCGGAGGCCAGCGGGAACGGCGATACGGCTAGAAAATCCATGCGCACCGGCAGCGGCAGGGCGCGGGCCAGGTCGGCCGCGAAAAACACGGCGCCGCGCAGCACGGTGACCAGGGTGATTTCCTTTTCCTGGTAGTCCGCCGCGATTTCGCCGGCCACCCGCTCGATGGCCGCGCGGATCTCCTCCTCGGTAAACAGCACGCGCTCCAGGTCTTCGTGCATACGCAGAGTTTAAAGTTTCAAGTTCAAAGTTCCGGATCTACAGGAAGGCCACGGACTGGAGGCCCGACACCTCGAAGCGCTTCCGGCAGCGCATGTTCTTGCACTGCACCATGTCGTCGCGGCGCACGCTGTAGGACTTGGCCGAAGCAAAACGGCGCCGGTCCTGCTCGCCGGCGTGAGGCGGCAGGGACGCTTTCTTTTTCCGCTGCACCCAGCGCAAATCGTAGGTTTCGCTCTGGCGGCAAGACGGGCAGTGCAGCGTCGCCGGCAGCGTCACTTCGGTCTCGACGAAGAAGTCTTTTTCTTCCATGCAGCCTTCATCCCCTATTCTAAATGCCGATTTCCCCGCCTTCAGGTGCGCAGCCTCAGCGTCTCTGCGGTGAGTTCCTCGGTTGCGGCCATCGCCGCGCCGTGCCTTTGTGATTACGAGCCCGGGATGGCCGCCTTCAGCTTTCCTTCAAACGCCTTCAGGATGTCAATGGGGAGCGGGAAGACGATGGTGGTGTTCTTCTCCGTGCCGATTTCGGTAAGCGTCTGCAGGTAGCGCAGGGTGATAGTCAGCGGTTCGGTCGCCATGGTGTGGGCGGCGGCGGCCAGCCGCTCGGCGGCCGAGTATTCGCCCTCGGCGTGGATGATCTTGGCGCGGCGCTCGCGCTCGGCTTCTGCCTGTTTGGCGATGGCCCGCTGCATCTCGGTCGGCAGGTCGACCTGCTTCACTTCCACCTTGGCCACCTTGATGCCCCAGGGCTCGGTGTCCAGGTCCAGGATGCTTTGCAGCCGGGTGTTCAGCTTCTCGCGCTGCGACAGCAGTTCGTCCAGCTCCACCTCGCCCAGCACGCTGCGCAGCGTGGTCTGGGCAAGCTGCGAGGTGGCGTACAGGTAGTTGGCTACCTCGACGACCGCCTTGCGCGTCTCGATCACCCGGAAATAAATGACCGCGTTCACTTTCACGCTCACGTTGTCGCGCGTGATGACGTCCTGCTGGGGCACTTCCATCACCTCCAGCCGCAGCGAGACGCGCACCATGCGGTCGATGGGCGCGAACACCAGCACCAGGCCCGGCCCCTTGGCCGCGGCCAGCAGCCGGCCCAGGCGGAAGATGACGCCGCGCTCGTATTCGTTGAGGATCTTGATGGAGCTGATCAGGTAAATGGCGATGATGATAATCGCCAGCAAGGTGCCGCTAATCGGCATACGCACCTCCGAAAAGTTAAGAGTTATGAGTTAAGAGTTAAGAGTTGGCCAACCCGCCCGGGATGACTGCAGTTCCCAATCCATAACTCTTAACTCTTAACTCTTAATTCTTCGCCCTCGGGCTCGACCTTCAGAAGCAGGCCCTCGACGGCCCGCACGCGCACCCGGGCGCCGCGCAGCACCGGGGTGCTGCTGACGGCATTCCAGATTTCGCCGTGGACAAAGATCTTGCCTTCCGGCGCCAGGTCGGTCTGCGCCGTCCCGATTTGGTCCACCAGGCCCGCTTCGCCCGTGGTGACCTTGCTCTTCCAGGCCTGAATGGCCAGGCGCAGCAGTAACGTGGTGATCACGCCGAGCGGAATGGCTACCGAGAGTGCGGTCGTCAGTTTCACCTTCATCTCCGGAACGGGCGCGTTGATAAGGATCAGAGCGCCGATCACCATGGCCGCGATGCCGCCGGCGGCCAGCACGCCATGGGTCATGAATTTGGCCTCCAGAACGAAGAAAACGAACGCCAGGACGATCAGCAGCGCACCCGTCCAGTTGATGGGCAACAGGGACAGGGCGAACATGCCGAGCACCAGCATGATGGCCCCGGCCACCCCGGGCACGATCAGACCCGGATGCGTGAATTCAATATACAGGCCCAGCGCGCCCAGCGCCAGCAGGATGAAGGCGATGTTGGGATCGATGATGTGGCGCAGGAACTCGTACCGGGCACTGCCGGTGTAATCGTCCAACCGCGCGTTGGCCAGGCGCAGGGTCACCTGGCGGCCGTCGAAGCGCCGGATGGTCTTGCCGTCCATCTTGGCCAGCAGGTCGTGCGGCGAATCGGCGACTACATCGATCAGGCGCTCCTTGAGGGCCTCGGTTTCGGTGAAGGACTTGCTTTCCAGGATGCCCTTCTGGGCCAGGTCGGGGTTGCGGCCGCGCTTGCCGGCGATAGAGCGGACGTAGGCGGCGGCATCCTGCTCGACCTTCTGCTTCATCACCTCGTCCATCTTCTCGCCCAGCAACACCGGGTGCGCGGCGCCGGTGTTGGTTCCGGGGGCCATGGAGGCCACGTCGCAGGAGAGCAGGATCACGAAGCCGGCGGAGGCCGCGCGGCTGCCGCTGGGCCCCACCCAGGCCATCACCGGCACCGGGGAGGCCAGGATCTTCTCCACGATGGCGCGCATGGAGGAGTCCAGCCCGCCCGGCGTGCTCAGCCGCAGCAGCACCGCTTCGGCATGCTGGGCCGCCGCTTTGTTCAACCCCTGCTCGACGTATTCGGCGGTCAGCGGGTGGACCATGCCGTCCAGGTCGATTTCCAGCACCAGCGGCTGCCGGGCAGCCTCGGCGGCCGGGGAGACAGCGCCGCGGTTGACGCCCGGGGCCAGCAAGACCAGCAGCGCCAGGGCGGCCACCGCCGCCGGGAGTCCGCCACTCCGCACTCCGCACTCCGCACTCCGCATTTTGTTCATCCGAAATCTATTCATGGCGAACGCATCTGAATGGTCTGCAGGACCGAGCGGGCGGCCACGTTGCCCGGCTCCATCGACAGCACCTGCTGCGCGTGTCGCTGCGCCTCCTGCAGCTTATTCTGCTCCAGATAGACCTTGGCGAGCAACAGGTGGGCGTCCACGGGCTTGGGGGCGGCCAGCGCCAGCTCCGCCTCGCGGATGGCCTCCTCTTTCTGCCCGCCGCGCTCGTAGAGCCGGGCCAGCAGCAGGTGGGTGTCGGAGGCCTGGGGATCCAGCGTCGCAGCCTCTTTCAATTCGTTGAGGGCTTCGGCGTCGTTCTGCTCGCGGAACAGGTCGCGGCCGCGCTCCAGGTGCACCTGCGCATGCTGGGTCCTGGGCAGGCGCGAAAGCTTCTCCTCGTCCAGGGTCTGCAGCGTCAGTTGCAACTGGCGGAAACTGGGCTCGTCGTAATTGCGCTTGATGCGCTCCAGGCCCTCCAGGGCGCGGTCATCCAGGTTGGTGAAGCGGAGGCCGGCAGGATTGCGGCTGAGCAGCTCGCGCTCGCGCGCCGCGTCGGCCGTGTTGCCGGCGCGCTCCAGCGACTTCAGCAGCACGGCCCGCGCTTCGGCGTCGTTGGGGCGGCCGGCCAGCACCAGCCGCAGGCGCCGCGCGGCCGACGCGTATTGGCCGTTCCGGTAATACCAGTAGCCGACGTTGAACTGGTAATCGGCGTCGGCCGGATCGGCGTCCGCCGCCTTGCGGAAGTTGTCCAGCGCCGCCCGGCGGTTCAGCCGCGACTGCGCGGCCCCCAGGTTGTTGTACACCTCGTTCAGCGGCAGCCGCGCGGCCACCGCCTGCAACGCGGTCTCCGCCTTGTCGTAGTCTTCCCGCCGGAAATAGCAGATGCCCAGCAGGAAGTTGGCCTCCAGGTAGTTGCTCTCGTCGTGCTTCAGCTTCGAGAGCCAGAGAATGGCCGTGGCATAGTCGCGGCTCTGAAAATAGATTTTGCCAAGCTGCAGGGCGGCCCGGCTGAGGCCCGGCTCAAGCCGCACGGCCTCGCGGAAATACTTGATCTGCTGGGGGCGCGAAGAGGCCGAGAGGCCGCGGATGTAATTCTCCCAGGCGTCGAGGCGGAGGCGCGGCGGCGCGGGCGACAGGGTGATGCCCGGCAACTGTCCGGCCAGCGCCTCGGCCACCCGGTCCTGGATGTTCAGCAACTCCGGCAGCGGGGCCGCTGCCTCGGCCCTGCCGGCCAGCTTGGGCGGGTGCATTTCCAGAACGTCGGCGCTGGCGCGGAGCTGGTTGGTGGCGGGCTCCAGCGTGAACTGGCCGATGATCACGCAATCGGCGTCGGTGGTTTCGGCCAGCTTCAGAATGGTGGCGCGGCTCAGGATGCCGGCCGGGGGAATGCCCAGCGCGTCGAAGGCCGCCGCGCGCTCCTCCCGGGTGACCACGTAGGTCTGCGGCCCGGTGAAGCGGTCCGACAGCGCTTCCACCAAGCTCTCGCCGATCCATTCCAGGCTGGCATTGCGCGTCTGGTTTTCGAACGGGAGAATCAGCACGGTGCCGCCGGCCGCCGCTGCCGCAAGCAGGAGGGGCAACACCCCCGCCAGGCAGAGCCTCCGCACAAGTCTCATCAAAGGCTGTCTCCCCCGTTATTATAGCCCCATCGCCAGCCGGAAGGCGGAAGGCAGTAGGCAGAAAGCAGAAGGCGGAAGGCGGAAAGCCGAAAGCGGCTATGCGGGCGTGAACTTCTTGGCCTCCATCATCATCTTACCGAGCATCCTGCCCAACTGTTCATAATCCGTCGTCAATTGCGCGTGAGCGCCCTCCGATAAATACGCGCAGTCAAAGGCGAAGTCCAGCCACACCTTTGTTTCAGTTGCCTCGGCGTCGGCATCCGCCATCTTCGAAGAAAACATACTCGGATATTGGCGTTTCCGAAAACCCTCCGCGATGTTGGCCGCAACACTGCGCGATGAGCGGCGAACCTGGTCGGTCAGGGAGAAGCGCTCATCCTTCGGGAACTTCTTTGAGGCATCGAATATCTGCATGGCCAGCTTGTAAGCCAACTGATAAGCCCACAGATCGCGATGCCCCCTCAGCGCTGCAGGTTGGTCCGTGTTTTCCACTTTCTGCCTTCTGCTTTCTGCTTTCCGCCTTCTGCCTACCGGACCCAGTCGGCGATGAACACGTTGAACTCGTAGCGCTGCTTGGCGTTGCGGTCGGAAATGAAGACCAGCTTCTTGCCGTCGCGCGAAAACATGGGGAAGGAATTGAACCCGCCGGAGCTGGTCACCTGCTCCAGCCCCGTGCCATCGATGT
>JAPKYU010000250.1 GCA_026394175.1 Acidobacteriota bacterium
GGCAGGCGATCCCATCTGCGTTTCGCTTCCTTTAGCTGCGTCCTATTTCTATCCGTGTTCATCGGTGTTCATCCGTGGTGAATTTCTCTTGGTTTGGCCTCGACCACCGACGGCTTGATCTTCATCGTCTTCTCGCGGAACAAGGCGAACCGGAGCCACTGCATGGCCAGGTCCAGCAATTCCGCGTCGTCGGTCCTGACGGCTTCGACGCGCGCTTCATCGATCTCGAACAATTCCAGGAATCTGGTCTCGAACACGAACCGGCGGAAGCGGTCCAGCTCGAAGCAGGCCATGTAATACATGTCCAGTTTCTCGGGCGCCAGCGCCTCCTCCTGGTCCCAGAACTCGTGAAGCATGAGTTCCTTGAAGGAAGCGTTCATGGCCTCGTACTCTTCCAGCCCCTGCTCCGCCAGGTATTCGCGCACCGTGCGGGCCCGGCCCAGGCCGTGCCCATGACAAATGTCTTCCCGCAGCAGAAAATGGAAAGCGCGGTCGGCCGGGGTGGCATTCCGCGGCTCGGCCACACCCAGCGGGTACATGCGGCAGGCCCACGGCCGGTTGGCGTACACCGAACAGCCTGTCTCGGTCACGAACGGGCACTTCTTGGTGGCCTGGTCCATCCTCAACAAAACAGCCGGGAATTTCTGGTCCTTGGTAAAGGGTGAGATGGTGTGCTTGTCGAGGAATTCCGAAGAATCGACCCCCAGGGCTTTCTTCAGCCGCGCGACGTCGTAGGGCGTGAGGACGATCGAGACGTCCCGGCAGCAGGTCGTAAAGCAATCGAGCGCCTGGTCGCATTGAAAGGTGATCGGATCATCCAAACTCAGCCTGGGATAATCCCGGATGATAGCCTGTTCTGTGGTCGCCATTTCATGGCCCTAATCGGAAACGATGCGGTCCTTCAACGCCTGGCGCGACCAGACGGGAAGTGGCCCGGCCTGGCCGGTCTCCGGGTCCAGCCGGTGCCGGTAAGAGGCGGCCACGTTGTAACGCTCCGCCATCCACCTCCAACCGCGGACGAAATACGGGCATTCGTCGTTAAAACAGACATACTGAAACTCGCCGTGCCAACTGCTCCACAGCGGGTTGGCCCACCGGTTCATAGTTTGGCCGCAATGTGGGCAAACGGGATTCATGAAAGTTTCAAGTTCCAAGTTCCAAGTTCCCTGAGCAAGCAACTTGAAACCTGGAACCTGGAACCTGGAACTGGCGCGGGGGCGGGCTTCAGCCCGCCCCCGCGGCTGGGTTACGCGCCCGCGGCCTTCTTCGCGAAGATCTGCTTGATCGACCGCCTGAGCATCTGCCATTGGCCGCTCTGCGGATCGTACTTGCAGTTGGCGAAGACGTGCCACTTCTCCTCGTCCATGGCCGGTTTGTCGGCGCGGAAGTAATAGCCGGGCCAGCGTGTCTCCTCGCGGAACAGGACGGTGCGGACGTGGGCTTCCGCCTGCCACATGCGGTGCACGTTCTCCCAGGCGCGCATCAGTTCGTGAAGGTTGCCCGCCGCCAGCTTCTGCGAGTCTTCCCGAAGGAAGGCCAGCAGCTCCAGCGCCCTCTCCAGAAGAGTCTTGTTGGTCTTGAACTGGGCGGTGATGCCGCCCGCGTACTCGTCCATGATCTTCTGGAGCCGGAACATGAACATCCGCGGCTTGATGTAGTTCTGGTTGATGTCGGGATCGGTGGTCTCGTTGTGATGCTGCTCAAAGATCTCCAGGGGCCTGAGGATCTCGGCCTTGACGGCCTCGATGGCGGCCTGGTCGATCTTCGGCGCGGCGCTGTTTTCCACGATGAACTTGATGGCGCTCTTGGCGGCGATGCGCCCCTCGGCGTGGGAGCCGGAAGAGAACTTGTGGCTCGACGCGCCGCTGGCGTCACCGGCGCAGAACAGCCCCTTCACCGTGGCCATGTTGGTGTAGCCCCAGAAGTAGTCGGGCTTGGTTTCGGGAGTCTGGAGGTCTTCGGGGCCGCTGACCCAGGCGCCGGAAGCGCCGGAGTGCGAGCCGATGAAGTAAGGCTCGGCGGCCGCGATTTCTGAGCTGCGTTCCTCGGGCTGCACGTTGGTGGCGGCCCACAGCAGCGCCTGGGAAATGGTCATGTCCAGGAAGTCTTCCCAGGCCTCCGACTCCAGCTCCTTCATTTTCTTCTTGTAGGCCTTTTCGTCGCTCTTGTAAGCGTCGCCGATCTTCTGGATGGCCTCTTCGGTCCTCATGTGGATCGGTCCCTTGCCCTCCATCACGTCCAGCATGCCCAGGTAATTGCGGAGGTTGGCGGGAACCGGCTTCACGCGGCCGTAGGGCGCCCAATTCTCCAGCTCCGGCCTGCGCTCGACCATGTAGTCGCCGCCCGCCGAATTGGTGGCGCGGGCCTTGAACAGCAAGAACCACGCCCCCACCGGCCCGTAAGCGTCCTTGAAGCGGACCGGGATGAAGCGCACTTCCTGGCAGGTCATTTCCGCGCCGGCCGTGATGGTGAAGTAAGCCGA
>JAPKYU010000433.1 GCA_026394175.1 Acidobacteriota bacterium
CAACGTGGCATTCGTTTGGAACAAGAACGCGCAGTTCGTAAAACGGGCGGCGCCGATAAAGCTTCTGCTCGATACCCTCCGGGAGCATCGGGCGGCCGAACAGCCGGGCGCGAAGATTTATGTGGTCACCGACTCGCCGCCCTACGAGTTGATTGCGCGCTCGGCCATCGGCCTGTGGACGCCGATCGATCCCTCGCGCCTGCTCTTCCGCAAATCCTCCGAGCGCCTGGACCTGCAGCCCGCCGATTACCTGTTCCACTGGGACGACAAGCGGGAGAAACTGATCGTCCGCCGGACGCCGGAATGGGACGCAGAAAAACGCAGATGAACGCAGATCAAATCTGTGTTTATCTGCGTTGACCTGTGTCCGATTGTTCGAGTTTCCATTTCATCTGGGCGATCATGCCGCGCAAGGCGTCCAGGTCGTGGCCGCTGACGTGCAGCCGCAGTAGAAGCCGGCGCAGTTTCTCGGTGTCGCCGGCGCGGTGCCCCCTGGAGAAGTAGCCGGCGGCGCGCAGTGCTTCCTCCAGCTCGCCGCGAAACTGCTCGATTTCAGCCATGGTGGCCGGCGCGGCGACGGCCCCCCCGGCCTGTCGGTCACAAACCGGAGGTCCGTCAGCACGGCTCAACTCGTAGCAGCAGACGGCTACCGCCTGTCCCAGGTTCATCGACGGACACGCAGCCACGGTCGGGACACGGAGGGCGAAGTGGCAGAAGCTCAGCTCCTCGTTGCTCAGCCCCGACTTTTCGGAGCCGAACAGCAGCGCCAGGCGGGCGCCGGGCGGAATGCGCGCCGGTAAATCCGGCAGCGCCAGCAGGCCGCCGGGCAGCTTGCGCCGCTGGCCGGTGGTAGTGCCGGCGACGAGCGTGCGGTCGGCCAGGGCCTCGGCCAGGGTTGAGAACCGAGCGGCGGCGGCCATCACCTCTTCGGCGCCCACCGCCGACCGCGCCTCCTGCCAGGCCGCCTCGAACGGCGCCACCAGCGCCAGGTCGCGAAAGCCGAAGTTGGCCATGGCGCGGGCGGCCGCGCCGATGTTCAGCGGGTTCCGCGCCCGCACCAGCACCATCCGGACATCAAAGGCGGTCTTCAACACAAAGGCACAAAGTCACAAAGAAAGAATCTCGGGCACGAAAATCCGTGTAATCGGCGAAATCTGCGGCTGCGGCCCGCTCAGGAGACGCGCTCCACCTGCGCGCCGACCGAGCATAACCGCTGCTCGATTTTCTCGTAGCCGCGATCGATGTGGTAGACGCGATCGACCAGCGTTTCCCCCTGCGCCACCAGCCCGGCCAGAACCAGCGAGGCGCTGGCGCGCAGATCGCTGCACAGCACCGAGGCGCCGCTCAGCGCCGACTTGCCCATCACCACCGCCCGGTTCCCCTCCACGCTGATCTGCGCGCCCATGCGCGCCAACTCCAGCACGTGCATGAACCGGTTCTCGAAAATGGTCTCGGTAATGATGGAAGTGCCCTCGGCCTGCGTCAGCAAGGCCATGAACTGGGCCTGCATGTCGGTGGCGAAGCCGGGATATTCCTGGGTGGTGACGTTGACGGCCTTCAGCGGACGGGGGGCTTCGATCTCGATCGAGGAAGGGCTGGGGAGGGAAACGCCGGCGCCCGCCTCCTTGAGCTTGTCGATGACGGCCATCAGGTGGCCCGGGTGGCACCGTTCCAGCAACAGGCGGCCTCCGGTAATGGCGGCGGCGACGGCGAAGGTGCCGGCCTCGATGCGGTCGGGGATGATGGTGTGGCGGGCGCCGTGCAGCCTGCCGACGCCCTGGATGCGGATGGTGGTGGTGCCGGCGCCTTCGATCTTGGCGCCCATCTTGACCAGCAGGTCGGCCAGGTCGCCGACCTCCGGCTCGCGCGCCGCGTTCTCCAGCACGGTTTCCCCGTCGGCCAGCACCGCGGCCATCATCAGGTCCTCGGTGCCGGTCACGGTGACGCGGCTGAAAAAGATCTGCGCGCCCTTCAGCCCGCCGTCCGGCGCCTGCGCTTCGATGTAGCCGTGTTCCTGGCGGATGCCGGCGCCCAGCTTCTCCAGCCCCTTGACGTGCAAATCGATGGGGCGGGCGCCGATGGCGCAGCCGCCCGGTACCGAGACGCGCGCCGAACCGAAGCGGGCCAACAGCGGCCCCAACACCAGGCTGGAGGCGCGCATGGTCTTCACCAAGTCGTAGGGGGCTTCGCGGCTGGTAATGTCGCCGGCTTCGATCACCACCCGGTGGCTTTGCGCGCCCTTGCCGTAACTGACCTCGGCGCCCAGGGTGGCCAGCAGGCGCCCCATGGTGCGGATGTCGCGCACCGCCGGAATGTTCTCCAGCACCACCCGCTTATCGGTCAGCAGGGCTGCCGCCAGGGCCGGCAGCGCGGCGTTCTTGGCGCCGCTGATCGACAACTGGCCTTCCAGCGGCGTTCCTCCCCGAATCAGGAACTTATCCATGGCCGTCCATATTGCGGATCGCGGGTTAAAAACGTCGCCGGTGCTTGAGATCCGTAATCCGCATTCAACAGAACTGCTGGAACACGCCGCGGGCGCAAACCGCGGCCACCTCCAGCCCGGCGGTCAACAGCACCAGGTCGGCATCGGCGCCCGCCTCGATGCGGCCTTTCCGCTCCAGACCCATCAGTTGGGCCTGGTTGAGCGTGGCCATGCGCACCACGTCCTTCAGCGGCAGCCCGGTGAACTTCACCATGTTCCGCACAGCGCGGTCCAGCGTCAGCACGCTGCCCGCCAGAATGCCGGCGCGGTTGCGCGCCTCCCCGCCTTTCACGATGATTTCCATCCCGGCGAGCATATACGTGCCTTCGGGCATCCCGGCGGCCGCCAGGCCGTCGGTGATCAGCAGAATGCCTGCCGGGCCCTTGGCGCGAAGCAGCATGCGGATGGCCGGCTGGGCGACGTGAACGCCGTCGGCGATCAGCTCCGTGCTGATGCGGTCGTCGATCATGGCGGCGGCCACCACGCCGGGGTCGCGGTGCGAGAAGGGCCGCATGGCGTTGAACATGTGAACGACGTGGCGCACGCCCAGCTCGACGGCCCGCTCCGCTTCCTCAAAGGTGGCGTCGGTGTGCCCCAACCCGACACGGACGCCGCGCTGGAAGGCGTGCCGGGCCACGTCTTCTCCCCCTTCCACCTCCGTGGCCATGGTCATCAGGCGAAGCGCGCCG
>JAPKYU010000585.1 GCA_026394175.1 Acidobacteriota bacterium
GGCCCCGGCCATGGTCTCCGCCCGGCCGTATTTGACGCGATAAACGTAGTTGTTGACCGTCCCCGCGCTGCTGGAAACCGTCACATCCAGCTTTTTCAGCCAGGTCTCCACCTGCTCGAAGACCCCAGGGTTCGGAGCGATGGCGACCAGAGTGTTGATCCGGTCGATGGGGAGGAACTTGACCACGCTGGCCTTGTCCGCCAGGGTGACGGCCTTCAGTACCGATTCCAGCTCCTTGGCGATGTCCGAGGGCCGGCTGTTCTTGACCTCGAGCAGCCGCACCCGCTGCCCGGCCAGCGTGTCGCTGTCGAACAACGCGATCAGCTCCATGGTGCGTCTCATGTTCCGGGCGTTGTCCAGGATGATCAACAGGTTGGCTGGATCGTAGGCGATGGTCTTGGCCCCTTCGCCCAGGAACGGCTCAACCAGCTTGGACAACTCCGCCACCGTGGCGTACTTCAGGAAGATGAGGTTCAGGATCATCCGCTCGTCTTCCGGAAAGCTCTTGGGGTCGATCTGCGGGCTCATCGGCAGCCGGGAGACCTGGCTGACCGGGACGATGCGATACAGTTCGCCCACCTGCACCATGGCCGCGTTGTTGATCCGCAGAATGGTTTCCAGCAGCGGGCGCACCTCGATCTGCTTGATCTCGCCGTAGGTGTTGATCGTGACGCTGCCCCTGACCCCCGCATCGAGGATGTAGTTGATCCTCAACCGCCGCGCCAGGATGTCGATGACGTCAACCAGCGAGGCGTTCTGAAGGTTGAGGATGAAATCGCCGGAGGCGGTCTGCGTTACTGTGGCTGGGGAAACGGGAGGCTTGGCCGCCTCGGGTTTGGCCGGCGCGGGCTCGGCCGGCTTCGCCGCCTGCACCTCTGAAGACAGCGAGGAGGGTGACGGCCCGAATCCGGGCGGCGGGACCACTCTGGGCGGCTGCGGTGGCGGCTGGGCCGCCAGCCCGCCCACCAGCGCAATGCCAACCAAGCTACGGCAAATCAGCGATTTTCTCATTCCACTTACTCCTGCGGATTGGATTTGGCGGCGGCGCTTTTCGGGCGCTCCCGCTCCCAGACCCTGCGCTCCAGTTCCGTCAGCTCGGACTTCTTGCGGGTCCAGCGATGCTTGCCGAAGGGCGTGGGCCGCTCGAAGCGGATGCTATCTCCGTCTTCGACCGCCGTCATGCCTTCGGGAATCTCCTCGACCGGCTTGGCCTCGGGCGGCGGCTCCGGGAAGCGCGCGACGCCGAAGGGCGTTTTGCGATAGATCCAGATCTTGCCCTGCGCGTCGGTGTAACGGTAGGTGTAAGGCTCGATCTGCTTGGCCTCTTTGGGGATCACGGTCTCCTTGGCCGGAGGCGGCGCAGCAGGCGATTTCTTCTTTTGCTCGACGCCCGCGAATGCCAGCGGCGCCATCAGCGCCAGCGCCAGTACAGCCAGTTTCATGGGTCCAACACTCCTTCCTTGCCGTCGTCGCCGCTATTGCGCCGGCTCCCAGCGGCAGACACGGCCAAACGGCGTCACGGAAACCACCTTGCGGAATCCGTCAACCACCGTGCCTGGGGGCGAGCTATCGCCCGGCTGGCAGAGCCGCACGCTGCCGGCGGATTCGCCCGGCCCGAGCGGTCTTTCCGACACCGGCGCCTGCGCCTGCACGGGCGGCGGAGGCGGGCTCGACGCGCGCGCGGCAGCCTCGGCGCCACTGGAAGTCTCACTCGCAGCTCGTTCGCGGAGCTCCTCCATCTTTTTGGCGACCTTCTTGCCTTCCCATTCGAAAACCAGCTCCTCTGCGTTGACCGCCACCAGTTTGAACTCACCGATCGTATCGCCGGCCCGAAACGCCCGATTGGGGCTGCCGGACTTCTCACTCAAGATGGCCATGGGGCCATCGCCGAGATTCACCACGCCATAGGCCACCGGCAGGGGCGGCATAGGCTTGGGTTTGACCGGTTCCAGGATCACGGTCGGATTGCGGTCGGGCGCGAAGAGCATCTTCTCCGCCACGCCCAGGTAGCCCGCGGCCGAAACCGGCTCGACGGCCGGCAGCGGCGCCAGCGGCGGGGGCAGCAGCGGGGCCTTCTGCGAAGCCCGCAACAGAGCCTGCTCGCGCTCCTGAGCTCCCAGCCAGGACTGCCGCGCCCGCCAGCCTGCCAGAACGATCAGCGCTACCAGCGCCAGATTCAGCAGCGTCAGCTTCTTCTTCAAAACGAGGCCAGCCCTTTCTTCTCCGGCACCAGCCGGCGCGGCACCACACCG
>JAPKYU010000506.1 GCA_026394175.1 Acidobacteriota bacterium
CTGGGCTTTCTACTGGTCGCCGGCCGATTGGCCGAAACATTGATAGCGGGCGCCGCATTGTATGGCGAAGAATAAATACCTGCTGCTCGGTTCCAGCCTCGGCGTGCTCGTGCTTTTGATCATCGCCGCCGTGCAGGAGAACCTGCTGCGCGAGTGGCGCCGGCTGCAGGCCCAGATGCGCGCGGACGAAGGTCCCATCAAGGTCCAGCTCCGGCAGATCGTGAACCCCGGGCTGCGGATCAGCGACCGCTGCGTCTCTTGCCACGTGGGGATGGCGCCGGGGGAGCAGAGCCTTGCCGGAGCGGCAGTGGCCAGGGCGCACAAACCTGTGGTTCACGATCCGGCCGACTACGGCTGCACGGTCTGCCACGGCGGGCAGGGACAGGCCACCGAGAAGGCGGACGCCCACGGCAACGTGCACTTCTGGCCCGAGCCGATGATTCCGGCACGCTTCAGCTATGCGGGGTGCGGCGCCTGTCACGTTGCCATCCGCGTTCCGAACCAGCCGCACCTGGCCCTGGCCCGCGTGGCATTCGAGCGGCTCGACTGCCTGGCCTGCCATCCCCTGGACGGGCGTGGCGGGCTGCTGCGGCCCGGTGGCGGCGGCATGGAAGGACCGGACCTGTCTCGCGCGGGAATCAGCGGGTACGACGCCGACTGGTATGCGAAGCATCTTCGGAAATCGGCTGCGGTCTCCGGCGGCCCCTGGAAGACCTCGTTTGCTCCCATCAGCGAGTCCGACCGCGATTTGCTGGCCGTTTTTCTCGCCACCCGCATGGCGGCCGCGCCACTGATCGAGGCCAAGGCCGCGTTCCATTCCCATGGCTGTTTGGGCTGTCACAAGGTGAGTGGCGTGGGCGGTGACGAAGGGCCCGATCTGTCCCGCGCCGGCGAAAAGGACCCGGGGCAGTTGGACTTCGCGGAAGTGCCCGGCAAGCCGACATTGGAAAACTGGCTTGCCGAGCATTTCCGCGCTCCGGGCGCCCTGGTGCCCGGTTCACAAATGCCGCCGGTGCAAGCGGCGGAAGAGGACATCCGGTTGCTCACCATGTACGTCCTCTCGCTTCGCCGCCGCGACCTGCCGGGGACCTTCCTGCCCAAGGACCGGCTGCGGGTGACGCGCTTGGGCGAGCGCGAATTCCAGCCGGAGGGCGCGACCATCTTCGGCGCCTTCTGCGCCGGCTGCCACGGGACCGAAGGCCAGGGGAGGCGCGCACCGGGCATGCAGCCGTTTCCGGCCATCGCCAATTTGGATTTCCTGAGCCTGGCGCCGGACGATTTTCTGGCCCAGACGATTCGCAAAGGACGGCCCGGACGGCGCATGCCGGCCTGGGGTGAAAAGGACGGCGGCCTGCGGCCCGGCGAGGTCGCGCAGGTGGTTTCCTATTTGCGCCGGCTGGGCGGAGTTGAGGCCAGGCCCGAGAGCACGCCGCCGCGCTGGATCACCGCCGAGGCGGCGCCGGGCAAGCGGCTGTTCGCCGCCGCCTGCTCCGGGTGCCACGGCGCGCGTGGCGAGGGCGGCGAGGGTCCGGCGCTGAATAACAAGGTTTTGTTGTCCGCGGCCACCGACACCTACCTGGTGCAAACCATCGCCCGCGGCCGCCGCGGCACGGCCATGGAAGGCTTTCTGAACCCGTCGCCGGCCCGCCGCACGCTGTCGGCCGCGGAGATCGAGTCGGTCGTGGCCTTCATTCGGTTATGGAGCGCTGGCGTCCCGCCGGCCCCCGGTCCCCCGGCGACTCCATAAGAAGCCCGGTGTGAGTAGGAAGGAAAGGCAATTATGAACAAGCGACTATCGCGGCGCGGGTTTCTGGGCACGGCCGCCGCCGGCGGCCTGGCGGCGTTCGTGGAATCGGCGAGGCAGGCCTGGGGCCTGGACGACGTGTCCAATCCCCTGGCTGCCTACCCCGACCGCGGCTGGGAGCGTGCCTACCGCGACCTGTGGCAGTTCGACTCGAAGTACGTCTTCCTCTGCGCGCCGAACGACACGC
Organism: Acidobacteriota bacterium; assembly: GCA_026394175.1. Taxonomy (GTDB): domain Bacteria; phylum Acidobacteriota; class Terriglobia; order JAJPHL01; family JAPKYU01; genus JAPKYU01. The sequence continues at coordinate 1,992 of JAPKYU010000506.1, forward strand.
ACAACTGCCTGCTGAACGCCTACGTGCGCCAGGGAGTGATTACGCGCATCGGGCCGACCATGCGCTACGGGGAAGCCTCCGACCTGGCCGGCAACCGCGCCAGCAACCGCTGGGACCCGCGCGTCTGCCAGAAGGGCCTGGCGCTGACGCGGCGCTTCTACGGCGACCGGCGCATCACCCAGTGCATGGTGCGCGCCGGGTTTAAACAGTGGTTCGACAAAGGCTTCCCGCGCGAGAAAGACGGCCTGCCTCCCCGCGAGTATTTCCAGCGCGCGCGCGACCAGTGGGTGCGCGTGCCGCACGATGAGGCGGCGAAGATCGTGGCCGCGGCTCTCAAGAACATTGCGCAGACTTACAGCGGTGAGGAGGGGAAGCGGCGGCTTCGCCAGCAGCATTATGACGAGGCCACCATCGAGGCCACCCAGGGAGCGGGGACCCAGGTGCTGAAGTTCCGCGGCGGCATGCCGCTGCTGGGCATGACGCGGGTGTTGGGCTTGTATCGCATGGCCAACTCCATGGCCCTGCTGGACTCGCAGATCCGCCAGGCGCCGCCCGACAAGGCCCTGGGCGGCCGCGGCTTCGACAACTATTCCTGGCACACCGACCTGCCCCCGGGCCATCCCATGGTCACCGGCCAGCAGACCGTGGAGTTCGATCTTTCCGCTGTCGAGCACTGCAAGACCGTGGTCGTCTGGGGCATGAACTGGATCGCCACCAAGATGCCCGATTCCCACTGGCTGACGGAAGCGCGACTGAAGGGCACCCGCGTGGTGGTCATCGCCTGCGAATACTCGTCCACCGCTTCGAAGGGCGACGACGTGCTGGTGGTCCGGCCGGGTACCACTCCCGCGCTGGCCCTGGGCTTCGCCAACGTCATCCTGCGCGAAAAGCTGTACGACCCCAACTACGTCAAGCAGTGGACCGACCTGCCCATCCTGGTGCGCATGGACACCCTGAAGTGCCTGCGCGCCCAGGAGGTGTCCGGCGACGCGCCCGCCGAGTTGAAGCGCGCCCGGGTGCTGAAAGAGGGCGAGAAGGAACCGCCGCCGGTCGCCCAGAAAGAGATGATCATCCCCGAAAAGCTGCGCCTGGAGTGGGGCGACTACGTGTGGTGGGATCGCGCCGGCAACGGCCCCAGGAAGCTCACGCGGGATATGGTCGGCAAGAACTCGACGGTCGGCGACCCGCTGCTGGAAGGCTCGGTGGAGGTGACGCTGGCCGACGGCAAGAAGGTGCGCTGCCGCCCCGTCTTCGACCTGGTCCGCGAGTACGCGGCGCACTTCGATCCGGCGACCGTCGAGGAGATCACCTGGGCGCCGGCGGCCGCCGTGGAGTCGCTGGCGCGCCACTTCGCCAAGGAGCCCGGCACCACGCTGTTCGCCGTCGGCATGGGCCCCAACCAGTTCTTCAACAGTGACAACAAGGACCGGGACATCTTCCTGCTGGCCGCCCTTACCGGCAACGTCGGGAAAATCGGCGGCAACGTGGGCTCCTATGCCGGCAATTACCGCGTGGCGCTGTTCAACGGCGCGGCCCAGTACATCAACGAGAATCCGTTCGACATCGAGCTGGACCCGGCCAGGCCGGCGCGCCCCCGGCAATACTGGAAAGGCGAGTCGGCGCATTACTACAACCACGAAGACCGTCCGCTGCGCGTCGGCAAGAAGCTGCTGACCGGCTCGACGCACATGCCGGCGCCCACCAAGTCGCTGTGGTTCGCCAACGCCAACTCCATTCTCGGCAACGTCAAGTGGCACTACAACACGGTGGTGAACGTGCTGCCGCGCATCGAGATGATCGCGGTGCAGGAGTGGTGGTGGTCCACGTCGTGCGAATGGGCCGACGTGGTGTTCGGCGTCGATTCCTGGGCCGAGCTGAAGCACCCGGACATGACGGCGTCGGTCACCAACCCCTTCCTGCAGGTCTTCCCGCGCACGCCGATCAAGCGCATCTTCAACACCCTGGGCGACATCGAGGTGCTGGCGCTGGTGGGCTCGAAGCTGGCCGAGCTGACCGGAGACCAGCGCTTCAGCGCCATGTGGAAATTCGTGCGCGATGGGCGCACCGACGTTTACCTGCAGCGCATCCTCGACCATTCCACCAACACCAAGGGCTTCAAGATCGCCGAGCTGGAGGCCAAGGCCAAGGAGGGCATCCCGGCGCTGCTCAACAGCCGCACCACGCCCAAGGCCGTGGGCTTCGAGCAGGTGACCGATTCGCAGCCCTGGTACACCAAGAGCGGGCGGCTGGAGTTCTACCGCGAGGAGGATGAGTTTATCGAGGCCGGCGAGAACCTGCCGGTGCACCGCGAGCCGGTGGACTCCACCTTCTACGAGCCGAATATCATCATCGCGCCGAAGCACGAAGCGCTGCGGCCGGCGGGGCCGGAAGCCTACGGCGTGTCGCGCAACGATCTCTCCTGCGAGACCCGATGCGGCCGCAACGTGGTGTATACCTGGGCCGAGGCCCGCAAGACCGTGCACCCGCGCATCCAGGAGGGCTTCAAGTTCATTTTCCACACGCCGAAGTACCGGCACGGGTCCCACACCACGCCCATCGACACCGACATGGTGGCGGTGCTGTTCGGCCCCTTCGGCGACCTGTACCGCCACGACAAGCGCGCCCCGTTCGTCACCGAGGGCTACGTGGACATCAATCCGACCGATGCCCGGGAGCTGGGCGTCGAGGACGGCGACTACGTTTGGATCGACGGCGATCCGGAGGACCGGCCCTTCCGCGGCTGGCAGAAGAACCAGCGCGACTATGAGTTCGCGCGCCTGCTGTGCCGCGCCCGCTACTACCCAGGCACCCCGCGCGGCGTCACCCGCATGTGGTTCAACATGTACGGCGCCACGCCCGGCTCGCAAGAAGGGCAGCGGTCGCGGCCCGACGGCCTGGCCAAGAACCCGCGGACCAACTACCAGGCCATGTTCCGCTCCGGCTCGCACCAGTCGGCCACCCGCGGCTGGCTGAAGCCCACCTGGATGACCGACTCGCTGGTCCGCAAGAACACGTTCGGGCAGAGCATCGGCAAGGGGTTCCTGCCCGACGTCCATTGCCCCACGGGCGCGCCGCGCGAGGCCATCGTGAAGATCACCCGCGCCGAGCCCGGCGGCATCGCCCCGGACGCGCTTTGGCGTCCTGCCGCTCTCGGTATCCGGCCGCGCTATGAGTCGGCCGAAATGAAGCGGTATCTCTCCGGCGAATTCATCACCGCGCACCAGGCGCCTTCGCCTGTCCGGTCCCCCGGACGGGCCCAGGAGCCGGGACGCGCCCGGAAGGAGAAGTAACTATGGCGCGTGTCTTCAACTGGCAGATCGGACGGGAAATGTCTTACTGGTATCCGGGGAGCCGTCCGGGGCAACAGTTTGCGGCCGTCTTCGACATCAACAAGTGCATCGCCTGCCAGACCTGCACCCTGGCCTGCAAGACCACCTGGACCTCGGGCAAGGGCCAGGAGTACATGCTGTGGAACAACGTTGAGTCCAAGCCCTACGGCTGCTACCCGCTGGCCTGGGACGTGAAACTGCTCCAGATGCTCGACGGGCAGAACTGGAACGGCAGGGTGTACGAGGGCCAGACGATCTTCGAATCGGCGCCGGCGGGCGAGCGCGTGCTGGGGTGGCGGCCGGAATCCCGCGACTATGCTTATCCCAACGTCGGCGAGGACGATTGCGCCGGCCAGGTGGATAAGGGTGCGGCGCTTTCCCTGCCCCACCACAACTGGTTCTTCTACCTGGCGCGCATCTGCAACCACTGCACCTATCCGGCGTGCCTGGCTTCCTGCCCGCGTTCCTCGATCTACAAGCGGCGGGAAGACGGCATCGTGCTGATCGACCAGGGGCGCTGCCGCGGCTACCAGGAGTGCGTGCGGGCCTGCCCCTACAAGAAGGCTTTCTACAACCCCATGACCGGCACCTCGGAGAAATGCATCGCCTGCTTCCCCAAGAACGAGCAGGGCCTGCAGCCGCAGTGCTTCGTCAACTGCATCGGCAAGATTCGCCTGGCGGGCTGGCTTTCGACGCCCGACAAGGCGCGTGCCGACAACCCCATCGACTACCTGGTGCACATCAAGAAGGTTGCGCTCCCGCTGTTCCCGCAATTCGGGCTGGAGCCGAACGTGTATTACATCCCGCCGGTCCACGCGCCGCTGCCGTTCCTGCGGCAGTTGTTCGGGCCGGGCGTTGACGATGCCGTCAGCGCCTATCGCCAGGCGCCCAAAGACGCGGACCTTTCCGGCCTGCTGTGCCTGTTCGGCTCCACCGAGAAGGCGGTGTGGCGATGGAGCCGGCAGGGGGATTCGGTGGCCGGCGTGGACCAGCACGGCGCCCAGGTGGTGCGCGTCCCGATCAGGGAACCGGTCTATGTCCGCGCCGCGTTCGACGCCAAATACCAGGTTGCCCGGGTGAATTGCCCGTGACGGCAAGGAGAACCCTATGCGAACGTTATCCCGGCTGGCGCTGCCCGCCGTGATCCTGTGCCTGCTTGCCGCGGCAGGCTGCCGGCGAGCGCCGCAGCGAACCAACGAGGTGGTGGCCGTCTCCCAGGCGCCGCCACTGAGCCCCAACGACGCGGCCTGGAACCAAGCGCCCGAATACCTGGCCAAGCTCCTCTTGCAAGACCTGGTCGAGCCGCGGTTGATGACGCCCTCCACCCCCGAGCTGCTTGTCCGAGCGATCACGGACGGATCGGACATCGCCTTTCGGCTGCAGTGGGCGGACCCGGCGCAGAACGATTTGCCCGGCTCCGGCCGGTTCCTGGACGCCTGTGCCGTGCAGCTCCCCAAGACAAACGATGCGAAGCCGCCGGCCCCGCAGATGGGCGAGCCCGGCCGCCCGGTCCAGATCACCTTCTGGCGGGCCGACTGGCAGGCCTCGGTGAACGGAAGGGGCGACACCATCCGCGACCTCTATCCCAACGCCAGCATCGACCACTACCCGTTTGAAGCCTCATCACTGGAGAAGGGCTCGACGGCCCAGAAGGAAATGGCGAAGCGCTACGCTCCGGCCGAGGCGGCCGGCAACCGGCGCGTCGGGCCGCGCGCCATGCCGGTCGAGGACATGGTTGCCGAAGGGCCCGGGACGCTGGCGCCCGCCCCTTCCTCCCGATCGAAGGGCCAGGGGGTGCGCACGCGCGAGGGATGGGCGGTGGTGATCGTCAGGCCCGTGCCCGACGGTCTCACGCCCGGCGCCAGGACCGTGGTGGCCTTCGCCGTCTGGGATGGAGGCCGGCAGGAAGTGGGCGCGCGCAAAATGCGAACCGGCTGGATACCGCTGCTGATGCGCGCCGGAAAGTGATGTAAAACCGATCCACGGATTCCGCGGATTTGACTTTCGAATGAGCGACACAACCGAGTCCGGAGGCTTGCACCAGGATTCGCGCCAGGGGCAACTGCTCCGGGAAGCGGCCGACTGGCGCCTGCTGGGCCTGTTGTTCGAATGCCCCTCGGCAAACTGGCGCCACCAGGTGGAGGGCCTTTCAGTGGAAACCGCGGATGCCGAGCTGCGCGCCGCGGCCCAACAGGCGCTCCAGGACGCCACCGAACCGCTCTACCATTCCATTTTCGGCCCGGGCGGGCCCGCGCCGGCCCGCGAAGCGAGTTACCGCGAGTCGCTCCAGCTCGGCTACCTGATGTCGGAGTTGAACGCCTTCTATGAAGCCTTTGCGTATCGCCCGGCCACCCCGGAAGCGCCGGACCACGTCTCGGTCCAGATCGGCTTCATCGGCTACCTGAAGCTGAAGGAGGCGTTCGCGCTGGCCTCATCCGACGCCGGGCACGCCGCCATCACCGCGGAGGCCGCCGGCCGCTTCATCTTCGAGCATCTTTTGGTGTTGGCCGAACCGCTGGCTGCCGCCCTGCGGAACTCGGGCGTCCACCATCTGGAGCTGGCCGGCGCGGTTTTTCTGCGCCGCGTCGGACCCCGCCCCCAAGCTGAAAAATGATTTGCGTGCCTGCTCGCCTGACCACTTGATGGGCGAGTTCCACGGTGGTTGCGCCCCCGCCGATGGTTGTCGGCACAACCGCCGGCGTGCTGGGCGCCCGGACGCCAAAGCCTCAGCCCTCGGCCCAGCTCTCGGTGCGCAGCCCGCGGACCCGGCTGAAGTGGCGGGTGTTGTTGGTCACCAGAACCACGTTAAGCGCCACAGCGTGGGCGGCAATCAGCGTGTCCATGTGGCCGATCGGTGCGCCCCTGTCGAGCAGAGCGTTCGCCAGCGGCCCGAAAGCGGCGGCGGCGTTCTCGTCGAAGACCACTGGCCGGACGCACGCCACAAACGTGTCGATCAGAGAGTGGAGCCGCTTCGAGCGCTTCCGGTCGGCGCCGAAGCGCAGTTCGGCAAGAGTCAAAACGCTGATGCAGACCTCGGACGGGCGGAGCTCAAGCAAGCGAGTTCGGACACTGTCCACGCCGCGCAGGGCGAAGCTGACCGTGTCCGTGTCGAGCATGAAGCGCGCACTCACCTTGACCCCCTGCCGAGCCAAGAGATAGGCGTCTGGGGCGGCCTCTCGATCTCCTGGGGCCAGGCGCCAAGACAGTGCAGGAACTCGGGCGGCCAAACGTCAGCCGGTTCGATGATGACCCGGTTGCCCTCCCTTCGGACCAGGACCTCCTTCTCATCGTCGGAGAACCGGCAACTTTTGGGCAGGCGAACCGCCTGGCTGCCACCATTACGAAAGAGCTTGGCGCATTGCGGCTTCATAAGCTGCAAGTATATATGTGTGTCTATACTCAGTCAAGGGGCAGCCGGCCACGCCTTCGGCCATACCTGAGCGGTCCGCCGGGCGCCCGACTCCTGTCTCGGAAACTGGCCCACTACCGCGGTTCCCGAGCCGCTTCCGCCTTGGCCACCTCGACGGCGAAGACGTACGTCGGTCCGAACATGTTGGAGCGGAATACCACCCACTTCTGGTCGGGCGTGAAACTGACGTTCGGTTCCAGCTTGTACTGGTGCTTGGACATGTTCACCAGGCGCTCGGCGCGCAGCACCCCGGGCTTGACGAAGCTCTTGTCCTCGGTGCCGCGGTTCTGGATCAGCTCGGGACGAAACAGGTAGATCCACTTCCCATCCGGGGCGCGGGCCACCTGCCCTTCATCACCGCCGTCCCCGCAGATGAGCGAGCCATCGCGCGTGACGTTGAAATGGATGGACCACTCGTTGCGCTGCAGGTGGTACCAGGTGCGCGCGCCGGTCTCGAGCTCGTAGGCCACCAGCCAGAACACCTCGCCGCGAGGCGTCTGCAGGTCGTACCAGATGGTCTTGCCGTCGGGGCTCCAGAACTCGTGGCCGAAGATCTCCATCTCCATGGTGCGGGTGTGGATCTTCGTGAGCCGGCTGCCGTCGGTGCGGATGGTCCAGATGCGGTCCAGCTTGTGCCAGGGCCCTTCGTGGCAAAACATCAGGAGCGAGGGGTCGGTGGGCGAGAACAGCAGGTGGTTGAGCCAGTCCGTGCTCTTGTGAATGGTCTTCACTTCACCGGTCTTGACGTTGACGGTGAAGAGTCCCATGGGCAGGCGGGCGGCGAAGCGCTGCTCCATCATCTGCCCTCTGCCGGAGGGCTGATCGAGCCGTTGCGGCAGCGGCGGAGGGCCGGGGTAATAGTCCGGTCCCGTGCCCTCCACGTAGGTGCCGGCCAGCAGCGTTTCATCGGCATTGACGGTGGCCACCGAGCCGCGCGGCGGGAGCTTGCCGATTTCGCGCGTGGCGCCGGTATCGACGTCCGTCGAGCAGACCACGCCCTCCTTCACGTAGTAGACGCTCTGCGTTTTGCGGCCGGCCTCAATGATCCGAACTCTGCCCTGCACCACGGGCTTGACGGAGTAAGTCTTCAGGTCGAGCACGGAGATTCCGCCCGGCGTGGTGTAAACCATCTTCTTACCGTCCGCCGTGTAGCGGCTCTGGTTGAAGTAGAGGCTGGCGCTGCCGGGCTCATCGGTCAGCCGGACGATGCGGTGGCCGGTGTCGGGATCGATCCAGGTCTTGGGGGGCGGAGGGCCGCCCTGGGGATGCAGAGAAACCGCTGCGCCAAGAACCACAACGAGCAGCAATACCCGTGACCATCTACGGTCCATAACCGCAACTCCCTGGCGACACTTCGCCGCTCTCCGGCCTCAGAGTTCCCAGCCCTTCCGATATTCGCGGCGCAGATAGCTATTCGCTTCCGAAAGGTTCGTGATCTTCATGCTATCGAAGTCGTAAACGATCCTGGCGCCGGCCCGCAATGCCACGGCGCCCAGGTTCACGGCCTCTGAAAGCGGCCCGGCATTCAGGAAATTGCCGGGCGACGGGGCGCCGCCCTTGAACGCCTCCACCCATATCTTGTTGCGCTCGCCGGGAGGGCCCTGGCGGCGGCCTTCCGGCTGCGCAGGAGGCGGCTGCTGGTACTGAGCCATCTTCTTTGCGGAAAGAATCTGCGGGCTCTCGCCCCGGAAGCCGGCCAGGATCTTTCCCGAGTCGCCGACGAACATCATGCCTTCCCGCGGCATGGCTTTGTTCTCGGCGTCCAGCTCGTCGGGGGTCGGCGGCCTGATGCCTCCGTCGTACCAGCACAGGTTCAGCGCCGGCCTGTCCCCCCGCGCCGGGAACTTGTAACGGATGGTGCAGGCGGCGGGGAACGACACGTCATTCTTCAGGGGCCGGCTGACTTGATCCACCATCGAGCAGGTGTGGCTCGGCGTGGCCTCCACGCTCACCGGCGCGCCCAGGTCGAATACCGTGAATACCGACCACAGGCTGTAGTGGCCCATGTCCGCCATGGACCCGCCTCCGAACTCGTACCAGCCGCGGAAGACGGCATGGGTATAGTTGGGATGGTAGGGGCGGTCGAGCGCGGGGCCAAGCCACAGGTCCCAGTCAAACCCGTCCGGCACGGGTGGGGTCTCGGTCGGAACGCTGACATACTGAGGCCACACCGGCCGGTTCGACCAGTTGTGGATTTCCCGCAGCGTGCCGATGGCCCCGTCCTTGATCCAGGACTGGATCACACGCATCGTTTCTCCGCTGTTGCTCCAGGGCAGGAAATGCGTGGCGACTTTCGTTTTGCGCAGCGTCTCCAGCAACAGCCGGGACTCATGCACCCGGTTGGCCAGGGGCTTGTGCACCAGAACATGCTTGCTTTTCTTCATGGCGGCGATGGCAATGGTGGCGTGGAGATGGTCGGGGGTCATGATCTTGACCGCATCCAGGTCCTTTTCCTTCTCCAGCAGCTCGCGAAAATCGGCGTACGCGGAGCAGCCCTTGAACCCCTCCGACGAGCGGTTGTTCGCGTAGTATGTCTCCACGACTTCCCGGCCAATCTCCCGGCCTCCGGGAATGCCGCCGGCGCCCTCCCTCCATTTGGGCTTGTTGAGCAGCCCCCGGATGATGTCGCGCATGCCGTTCTTGCTCCAGTCAACATAATCGTTGCTGTCCTTGTTGGGGTCGCAGACAGCGACAATCTGTATATTGGGGTCGGCGAGCAACCCTCCCAGCTCCCTAAATCCTTGCGTGCCCATGCCGATGTTGGCCATGGTGATCTTGTCGCTGGGGGACACGAACGGGCGTCCAAGGACGTGCCTGGGAACGATGGTGAAGGCCGCGGTCGCGGTCGCGGTCGATGCCAGGAACTTGCGACGGTTGGTATTGGGTGTCATGGTCATGCCTCCTGGAGGATTCATCATGCAAAGTGGACGGCTCAGCCCGACTATTCATGAGAATTAACCACGGATCCCGCTTAGGCTACTCCCACGCCGACATTCGAGTCAATTCCACAATGCGTCGATATCCCGGCGGCCAGTCTCTCGATCCACCGGCATGTGCTATCATCGCGCCGGCTGATCCAGCAGGAAGGAGATACAGAATGGACGAGACGTGCCAGGAGGGGCTGGGGTCTCCAGAGTTGGGCAGGCTGCCTGTTTTCCACGTTGAGGCCGGGTCAATCCCCGAAGCCTACTACGCGGCCCTCAAGGCGGTCCATTATGGCGGACACACCTTGCGCACCCAGTACGACCGCCGCGATCCGGACGGCACCTTCATCGACCCGCCCGGCAAGGACGCCAGGGTGACCATCCGCATCCGCGACCCCTTCGCGCAGCCGCGGTTTCCGGCGCTCAGCTACTGCGAGCGCGGGAAGTACATCGCCGAGTTCCTGGGCGCCAAGGACCATCTGGTCGTTCCCTACCGGGAGCTTCTGCGCATGGTTCGCGAGGGAGAGGAGTTCGAGGCCACCCAGTGGCCTTACTGCTATCACCAGCGGCTCACGGCCTACCCGCGTTCCGACGGCACGACCATCGACCAACTGGAGCTGATCCTCGATAAGCTGGCCAAGGACCCCATCACCCGGCGAGCGGTGGCCAGCACGCGGGTCCCTGAAATCGATCTGTTCATGGCCGCGGACATGCCCTGCCTGGGCGAAGTGCAACTGCGGGCCATTGAGGATGAAAAGGGGCGGCTGGTTTTGAACCTGCACGCCACATGGCGGAGCCGCGATCTGTACAAGGCCTGGGCCGACAACCTGATCGGGATCACCAATCTCCAGGCGCGGCTGGCCGCGCGGCTGGCCGAAAAAACCGGACGCCAGGTGCTGGTCGGCCCTTATAGCGAGACCAACGGATCGCTTCACATTTACGGGCAGGACTACAAGTCAAAAGGCATGGATAAGTTTTTCACGCGCTTTCCGGCCTGCGAGCCGTTTGTACAGCGGGCCCGCACCAGTGAATTTCTGCGTGATGCGGAGATCATCCCGCAGCTCGAGGATTTGCTCAAGGAAACGACCTGGAAGTTTCCGCCGCCCGCTCTGGATCTGATCCAGGGATTGATCGACGACTACCGCTCCGGGCGGTTTGTGCCTTGAAGCCGGGCGGTTTGCCGGGAGGCTGATATCATGGCCCAATCCAGGGAACACGGGTGCGGGAGGACGGTATGAACGACCTTGAGACGGCGCGAGATCTGCTGCAGGGCTTCAAAGGCTCAAACTACACTTACGGCGCGGGGGTGTTGCCGGAGGCCGGAGCGATCGCCGCCGCGCTGGGCCGGAGGGCGGCGCTGGTGCTCGACCGGTTTCCCGGAAGTGAGCCATATGCGGAGACGATTGCCGGCTCGCTGCGCGCGGCCGGCGTCGTCGTGGCGGCTACCATTCCAGGCGCCAGGCCGAACGCTCCTGTTGAAGACGTTTCCCGCATCCGGGATGAGATTCAGGCGGCACAGCCGGACGTCATCGTGAGTTTCGGCGGCGGCAGCACCATCGATGCCGCCAAGGCCGCCGAAGTTCTCCGCAGCCTGGGAGGCGGCATTGACCAGTATTTCGGCATGGGATTGGTGGCCGCCGCCTTGAAGACCACCGGCAAGCAACTCGCCCCGCACCTGGCTATCCAGACGGTGGCCAGCTCCGCCGCCCACCTCACGAAGTACTCGAACATTACCGATTTGAAGAGCGGCCAAAAAAAGCTGGTAATCGACGAGGCCATCGTTCCGCCCCGCGCCCTGTTCGATTTCACGGTGACCTACGGGGCGCCCGCCGGGCTGACCGCCGACGGAGCGCTGGACGGGGTGTCGCACTGTCTGGAAGTGCTGTACAGTGCCGTGGGAAAAGCAAACTACGACCTGGTGGAACGAGTCTCCGCCGCCGGAATCGGAATCATCGTGAAACACCTGGAGCGGGCCGTGCGGGACCCGGGCGACAAGGAAGCCCGCGACGCCCTCTGCCTGGCCACCGATCTGGGCGGCTACGCCATCATGTTGGGCGGAACCAACGGCGCCCACCTGAACAGCTTCTCGTTTGTGGACGTCCTCAGCCACGGGCGCGCCTGCGCCATGATGAATCCCTACTACACGGTGTTCTTCGCGCCGGCGGTCGAGCGCCCGCTCAAGGTCGTGGGGAAGATCTACCAGGAAGCCGGGCTGGCGCCGGCCGATATCGACCGGCTCTCGGGCCGCGACCTGGGAATGGCTGTGGCCGAGGCCATGTTCGAGCTGGCGCGGCGCATTGGCTTCCCGACCAAGCTCAGCGAGGTTCCCGGCTTCAGCCCGGCGCACATCGACCGCGCTATCACGGCGGCAAAGAACCCGCAACTGAAGAGCAAGCTGGAGAACATGCCCATCCCGCTGACCGCTGAAATGGTGGACGATTACATGGACCCCGTGCTGCAGGCCGCCTGTCGCGGCGACCTCTCGGTCATCCGGAACGTTTGAGGCTTCTTCCGCCGGCGGCCGCCGCACCCGGCGCGGCGCCGCTGAGCGCGCCGCCGTTGGGCGGAGAGGTGGCGTGTGAATCCTCACAGACTGCTCCAGAAGGCGTTGGCATCTCCTGCCAACGTTCGCTTCGAGGAGGCGTGCGCGAACTTCTGAACTTGCAGGATGTACGAGGCAAGGCCAAGGCGGTGTGGATCGAGGCCGCCAGGGCGGAAGGCAGGCCAGTGCCTTCGCCTTCTTTTCGGCCCGTCATTTATCAGGTAACTCCGGTCTCCGACTACTGAGGTGTGCTGAACTTGGGCACCAAGTCTTGGTAAGCCGGGCGTCGGGTCGGCTGTAGAGTTCTGCAATTCTAGCGGAGCACCGCGGAGCGGTGCAGCAAATCATAGCCGGGGGTGAGGGCCGCGCATTTGAGGCCCGAACCCCCGGAGAAGGCAAGAAGAGTAATGCGCCCCGGCAAGCCGGGGCGCGAGAAGCACTCGGCTTGTCGCGCATGGCTATTGGAGATTCCGCTCGTTGCCGGTTTCTTTCCGCTCGATTCTCCGCGCCCCTGCCGGGGCGCGACAACATTGCCGCTCGTACCCGGGGGTTGCGGGCCGCAAAACCGGCGGCCCTCACCCCCGGCTATGACTCTCGTCGCCGCTCCGCGGCGCCCTGATCGACTGAAGGCCTGGGTTTGAAAGAAGTGGTTCGCTACTTTGGCAAAAGTCGGTAATCCCTCGCTCCACCGGACGCGCGTGACCACATGCCGGTGAGCTCACCGTCGTTGAGGAGTTGATGGCGTGGTAGAAGCGTTGGTCTTTGTTGTGGCCTCCGCAGGACTCGCCTACCTATCAAGGCGTTCTCTGCGCGCTCCTCGTTCTCACGGCTTCTACCGGTTCTTCGTTGCGGAGTTCATTCTGGCGCTGCTCCTCCTGAACTGGAAATGTTGGTTCCAGGACCCAGTTTCCCGGCACCAAGTCATTTCATGGCTGCTCCTGACAGCCTCGGCGGTCCTGGTACTCGATGGTGTCCATCTTCTGCAGCGTGTTGGGAGACCAAGCGAGGAGCGGGATGATGATGTGACCTTGATCCGGATCGAAAAGACAACCACGTTGGTCACCGTGGGCGCCTTCAAGTACATTCGTCACCCCATGTACACTTCAGTACTCTGCCTGGTGTGGGGAGTGTTTTTCAAGAACCCGTCGGGGCCAGGTGCTGCCCTCGCCTTAGCGGCCACCATCTTCCTGGTGCTGATGGCGAAGGTCGAGGAGGCAGAATGCATACGGTTCTTCGGCCCTGCCTATCTGGCGTACATGAGGCAGACTAAGATGTTTCTCCCTTTCGTGTTTTGATGGGCGGTAGCGGCAGCCAAACCAGGGCCTGCAGCCGGCGCGGCTGATCTTTCAGCCGTCAGCCTCCCGGAGGACCGCCGCCAGGGGCGGCTACATTCACGGCGAAAACCTGTAGCCCACGCCGCGAACCGCGCGGAACAGGAAATGTACGTCTACCTGGAAGCCTATCAGCCGGCGGCCGAAACCACGCAGTTCCTGGTGGCCACCGTCAGTTTCTATCGCGGGAAGGTCAAGGCCTTCGAGACCGCGCCGCTGAAGATTACCGATGGGCTGAACCCCAAGTCCAAGGCCGTGCCGGTGAGGTTCAGCGTCCCGCTGGCCAAATTGCAGCCCGGCAGGTACACCTGCCAGGTGAGCGTGCTCCAGCCGTCAGCGCAAAAGTTCGCGGTCTGGCGATCACCGGTGGTGCTGTTGCCGTAGCTGGAGAGCAGGTCCGGAAGACGTGATCCGACGATGCAATGCTGATCGTGATCCGTTTGGAGTGCGGCGGCTTGCCGGGGGCGGCTTGCCGCCGTCGAAGACGCAACCAGCGGAGCGCGCAGCAAGCTGAGCCAGAGCGGAATTGCGGTAGAATAAGGCGTGGTTAACTGGCACCGATTCACGCCGTCAAGCTTCGAATACGATTTCGAACGCGACAAGCTTTTCGAGCATCGAATCACTTTTAACGAAGCCGTCGAGTGCTTTTTCTCGGACTTCGAGGTTCGAAGAAACAAGAAGTATCGTGACCGTTACCAGTTGATCGGCAGCACGCTCGGCGGAAGAAAACTCAAGATCATTTTCCAAATGAAGCGCAACAACGTGGTTCGCGTCATCACGGGTTGGCCCTTATGAACTCACGGAACAAGAAGACAATGCTGAATCAAGAAGGAATCGATCGCCTGGTGATTTCCCAGTCCGACGACGCCGCCGCTTGGGATGCGCCCATCCGGGTCAAGCGGTCCAAGCCGGCTACACTTTCAATTCCCGGCGAACTGGCAGCGCGCGCCGCTTTCCTGGCCAGGTTGCATCGGGAGGCCGGCGTCGACAGATGGGTCGAGCGGATTGTCCGGGAGAGAGTCGAATTGGAGGAGCGCGCCTTCAGAGAGGCCAGGAAAAAGCTTGCTTCCTGAGAATCCCGAACGAAGGCACTCACCATTGCTGCGTGGGGCGCGCCGGACGGCGGCGGACCGGAATTCGCATCCCTGCCGGATTGACCGCGCTGCGCGCCCGGAACTATAATTGCCCGTTTGGCTTCCTAATACGGGGTCCGCTTCGTGACCGGAGCCAAGAAGACCCAATCACAACCTGAGGAGTGGGGATGAAGAAACAGTTGTTTGCGTTTACGCTGGCCGCGGCCCTGACGGTCGCGACCGCGGGTTACGGCCAGGCGCCCTTCGTGCCGGCGCCGGCGCCCGCCGTCAAAATTGGCTTGATTAACATCAGAGACAACTGCGCGAGCAGGAAAAAACACTGAGCGACGAAGCCCGCGCGGGCCTGGTCCGCCAGATTGAAGCCAAGACCAAGGACTTCAATCGCGCCAACGAGGACGCCACCAACGACGCGCAGCAGGCCGAGGCCCAGGCCGTCAACGAGATCGGCCAGAAGATGATGAAGGTGCTGGACGAATACGCCCGCAAGTACGGCTACCATGTGGTGTTCGACGTCGGTTCACCGCAAAGCCCCGTGCTTTGGGCCAGCGCCGCCGTGGATCTGACCGACGACATGATCAAGCTGTACAACTCCGTCGCGCCGGCTGCCGGACCAGCCACTTCGGGCGCGGCTCCGGCGGCGAAGCCCGCAGCCAAGCCCGCAGCGCCCGCGGCGGCCCCGGCCACGCCCGCGGCGAAACCAGCGGCGCCGCCGGTCACCAAGCCGGCAACTCCGCCGGCCGCCAAGAAGCCCGGCCAGTGATTAAGCCAGGGTTCAGGTTCCAGGTTTCAAATTTCAGGAGCGTGCACACTGAGCCGCATCCGGAACCTGGAGCCTGGAAGGCTGAAGTTATCGCCAGAGCAGCCGTGCGCCTCCTCGCTGTTCTGCTCTCCTTGTTTCTGTTGCCTTGCATCCGCGCCCAGGACGTGGATGCCCTGCTGGAAACCTATCTGGCGGGCTACTGGAAGGCGAACCCGGCGCGGGCCGCCACGCCCTCCGGCGTCCATGCCTACGACGGCCAGTTGGAGGATTCCACTCCGGCCCTGATTGACCTGGAAATTCGGCGAAACCGGGCGGCGCTGGAAGCATTCGAGCGGCTCAGTCCCGCCGGCCTGTCTGCCGGCCAGCGAGTGGACCGCGAGATGGTGATGGACCGCATCCGCCTGGCACTGCTCGACCTCCAGCAACTCCAGCGGTGGAAACGCGACCCCGGCTCCTACGTTTGCCTGCTCCAGGAGTCAGTTGCCGCGCTGGTGGACCGGGAATTCGCGCCGGCCGAACGGCGGTACACGGCGCTGGCCACCCGGTTGAAGGGGTTCCCGAAGTTGCTGCAGCAGGCGCGCATGAATCTGGACCGGCCTCCGCGGCCGGCCACCCGCAAAGCCATGGGGCAGATTGCGGAAGCCGCGGACTGGATCGAGAAGCAGGTGCCGCAGGCGGCCGCCGAACAAGGGGCCAGCAAGAAACTCCGGAAGCGGGTCGCCCAGCAAGCGGCGCGCGCCGCCGCCAGCCTGCGGCAGTTCGGCGCATGGCTGGAGTCCGACCTGCTGCCCCGCTCCGTTGACGCCCCGGTGTTCCCTTCCCCGCCCGGCGCCCCGGCCGGCTCGCTCTACCGCGAGTATTTCCGCTATTACCTGGGCGCCGCACTGACAGCCGAGGAACTGCAGGCGGCCGCCGAGCGCGACGCGCTCGAGACCCGGGAGCGGATGCGCCAGGTGGCCGGGCAAATCAACTCCAGCCAGTCCGTGCCTCAAGCGCTGGAAGAGATCGCGGCGGCGCGGCTGCCCCAGGATAAGCTGGCCGCGGCGTTCCGCGAGGCGTTCAGCGATGCCCGGCGCTTTGTGGAAGAGAAGCGTCTCGTCTCGCTGCCGGACCGCGATCGCCTCCGGGTCCTGACCGTTCCGCCTTATTCGCCGGCCGGCCCGGCGCGGCTCGAGGCCCCGGGCCCGTTCGAGCCTGACCTCCCGTGGTTCTACTACGTGCCGGCCCCGGAGTTGCTCGGGGTGGAACAAGCAGAATTCCTGCTACGTGACAGCAACCCGATTGCGATTTCGCTTCTGGCCGTGCGGGACGGGTACCCGGGCAAGTACGTGCAGAGCGACGCCATGAGCCGGTCGTCCAACCTGGCGCGCAAGGTCTTCGCCAGCCGGGCCTTCACCGAGGGCTGGGCGCTGTATTGCGAGCAGATGGTTTTCGAGGAAGGCTTCCGGCCCGACCCGCGGGCCCGCCTGGTTCAGTTACACCATGCGCTGGTGGCGCAGCTCGAGGCCGTGATCGATGTCCGGCTGCATTCCGGCGGCCTGTCGCCCGCCGATGCGGTCAGCCTGCTGGTCAATGACGGTTTCCTCGACCAGGCGGCCGCCGAGGAGCGGGTCGAGCGGGCGCTGCTTTTTCCGGGGGAGGCCGCCGCCCCACACGTGGGAAAGCTGGAGATCCTGCGTTTGCGCGAAGAGCTGCGGAAAAAACAGGGGCCGGCATTCGTGCTGAAGGAATTCCACGACCGGCTGCTGTCGCTCGGCGCCCCTCCGCTGCGCCTGGCCCGCGACCTGCTGCTGAATGAGCAGTGAGAGTCATTCCACCAATGTTCCGGCGCGCCCGATTCGGGCGCGGGGACGCTTCTTCGGTGGTATAAACTGGTGTGCTGTCTCATGAATAGCCCGACAATGGCGAAGGCAGAAAGCGGAAGGGTCGCCGCGGCGACCAGCAAGCCCGCCGCGGCGGGCGTTTGCCGCCTT
>JAPKYU010000424.1 GCA_026394175.1 Acidobacteriota bacterium
CACCTACAACCCGCGCGAGGAGTTTTTCAAGGACATCTACGTGGTGGAGAAGATCGGGACCAAGCAGGGCTGGAGCCACCCGGCGCCCGACGAGGAATGGCAGCACGGCTTCGCCCAGGAGATGCAGGACTTCATCGAGTGCATCGCGCAGAACCGCCGGCCGCAGTGCGGCGCTGAACTGGGGTACGACACGGTGGCCGTGTTATACAGCGGCTACCTGTCGGCCGAGCGCGGCGGCGCCGACGTACAGATCACCCTTTGAACCACAAAGCCACAAAGAGCACAAAGTCCCTCTAAGAAAACTTCGTGTTCCTTTGTGTCCTTCGTGTCTTTGTGGTGCTTTCTTACACCGCGAACTCTTTCCTGACTTTCTCTGATTTCTCGGCCACCGAGCGCGCCAGGCGCTCTTTGTGCTGGAGCAGGCGCTCGGCCAGCGCCGGGTCGGAGGCGGCAATGATCTCGGCGGCAAAGATGGCGGCGTTGACCGCGCCGGCCTTGCCGATGGCCATGACCGCCACCGGCACGCCGCTGGGCATCTGCACGGTGGAGAGCAGCGCATCCATGCCGGCCAGCGGCGTGCTGGCGATGGGCACGCCGATCACCGGCAGGATGGTTTCGGCGGCGATGATGCCGGCCAGGTGCGAGGCGCCGCCGGCGCCCACGAGGATGGCCTTCAGACCCCGCTCCACGGCGGTCCGCGCATACTCCGCCGTGCGTGCCGGCGAGCGATGCGCGCTGGTGATTTCGATTTCAAACGGGATGCCGAATTCCTTCAGCGTGCGGGCCGTGTCGGTCATCACCGGCAGGTCCGTATCGCTGCCCATGACAATCCCGACCAGGGGCCGGGATTCAGCGGTCCGTTTGCAGTCGGTCATTGTTCCTCCTTGGAACGGCTGACGGCTGTCGGCTGTCGGAGAAGGCCGCTAGCCGCCGGCCACCTGCCGGTTCAGGCCCTTGCGGCCGATGTCGCGCCGGCAATGCACGCCCTCGAAACCGATTTTCTCCACGGCGGCGTAGGCGCGCGCGATGGCGTCGCGCAAACTGGCGCCGGGCGCGGTGATGCCCAGCACGCGGCCGCCGGCGGTGAAATACTGCCCATCGCGCAGGCGGGTGCCGGCGTGGAACACTTTCACGCCCGCCAGCGCCTCGGCGTCCTCGATGCCGGTGATGGGCTTGTCGCGCTGGTACTCGCCGGGGTAGCCGCCCGAGGCCGCCGCCACGCAGACGGTGGCGCCCGGCGCCCATTCGGGCCGCGCGCGGTCCAGCGTCCCGGTAGTCACGGCCTCCAGCAAGGGAAGCAGGTCGGAGGCCAGCCGCATCATGAGCGGCTGTGTTTCCGGATCGCCGAAGCGGACGTTGTATTCGAGCACCCGCGGGCCGGCGGCGGTCATCATCAGGCCCACGTACAGCACGCCGCGGAACGGCGCTCCCTCCGCCGCCATGCCCTCCAGTGTGGGCCGTACGATATTTTCGATGATCCGGCGGGTGAGCTGGGGCGAGAGAATGTCATCGTCGCAATAGGCGCCCATGCCGCCGGTGTTCGGCCCCCGGTCACCGTCGAAGACCGCCTTGTGGTCCTGGGTGGGCGGCAGGGCCAGCAGGTTGCGGCCGTCCGAGAGCACGGTGAAGGTGACTTCCTCACCCTGCAGGAAGCGCTCGAGCACCAGCCGCCGGCCGGCTTCGCCCACGAGTTGGCCGGTAAGCATGGCCGAGGTTGTGGCTTCAGCCTCCGACGCGTTTTGCGCCACCACCACGCCCTTGCCCGCGGCCAGTCCGTCGGCCTTGAGCACCACCGGGAACCCGAAGCAGCCGAGATTGATGCGCGCCTCTCCGGTGCCGTGGCAGACCACGAAATCGGCTGTCGGAATCCCATGGCGGCGCATGAATTCCTTGGCGAAGATCTTGCTGCCTTCCAGGAGGGCGGCGGCGCAGGTAGGGCCGACAATGGGCAGGCCGCGGGCCTCGAATTCGTCCACGACGCCGGCGACCAGCGGCGCTTCGGGTCCAACCATGGTCAGGCCGGCCTGCAGCCGCTGGGCCAGGTCGGCCATCTGCGCCGGGTTCAGGATGTCACCCTGCTCGATTTGCGCTTCCTGGGCGATGCCGGCGTTGCCCGGCACCGCGTACACGCCTTCGACGCGGGCGCTCTGCCGCAGCTTCCAGGCCAGGGCGTGCTCGCGTCCCCCTCCGCCCAGCAGCAAGATCTTCATGCGTGCCATTTCACCACAAAGCGCAGCCAAACCCAAGCGTCGAACAAGGGAGCGCCACAGCGGCCAAAACCGCTCGTCACTGCTGGTCCGCGACGGCCTGCTGGTAGATTTCCAGGACGCGCTCGACGGACCAATCCCAGGAAAATCTGCGGACCTGCTCGAGCCCGCGCTCGTGAAGCAGGCGCCGCGCCTCGGGATCCAGCAGGACCCGCTCGATGCCGCGGGCGATGTCGAAGATGTTGTCCGGGTTCACCAACATGGCGGCGTTGCCCACCACCTCCGGCAGAGACGAAACGTTGGAGACCACGGCGGGCGTTCCCTGGGCCATGGCTTCCAGCGGCGGCAGCCCGAACCCTTCGTACAGCGAGGGGAAAACGAAGACCTCGGCCGCGGAGTAAAACACGCGCAGCACCTCGACCGGCACGAAACCCAGGAAGCGGACGTCGTTCTGAATGCGCGTCTTGACCACCGTGCGCCGCAGGTCCGCGTGCTTGCTCAATTCGTCGCCGATCACGATCAGTTTCAGGTCGGCGTAGACGGGATGCTGCCGCAGCTTGCCTTTCAGCACGGCAAAGGCCTCGATCATGCGGGCCAGGTTTTTCTGCCGCTTGACGTTGCCGGCGTACAGGGCGAAGGGGTAGTTGACGCCGTAGCGTTCCAGGACCAGCTTCTTCTCTTCGAAGGTGCAGCGCCGGCGGAACCGCTCATCAATGGCGTTGTGCACCACTTCGATTTTGGCCTGTGGAATTCCGAAGAACCCGGTCAGGTCCAGGCGCGTGGCGCGGGACACGGCGATAATGCGGGAGGCGCGGGCCAGCGCCCGCCGCGTCAGGTAGGTACCGATGGTACGCCGGAAGCCGTTTTCGGTGGGAAACAGGTGGTCGGCCAGGTCGTGGACCGTGACCACATAGCGGCAGGGCAACCGCAGCGGGAGCGTGGAGTGCGGCACGTGGAGCAGATCCACCCGGCGCTCCCGCAACAGCATGTACATGCGGAACTGGTGGCGTAGCGAGTTGTCCGGGCCGGGCGCCGCGATGCAGGTGAAGTTCTCCGGCCGCTCGCCAATCTCCCCCACCGCTTCCGGATCGCCCAACAGAACGTATTGGTTGCGCTGGTCCTTGCGATACAGGGTGCGCACCAGGTTCCGAATGTAGGTGCCTACGCCGAAATCGGCGAGCCGGCGCACATCGATGGCGATCTTCATAGGCTACAGGCTACAGGCTGCAGGCTACAGGCTGCCCTCCTGCAGCCTGCAGCCTGTAGCCCGTAGCCTGCCTTCGGCCAGCTTCCAGGAATAGAGCGGGAAGGCGCAACAAAGCTCGCGCACCTGCTCGCGGACGCGGCTGATCAGGGCCTGGTCGGTGTGGTTGCGCAGCACCTGCCCGATCCACACGGCGATCTGCCGCATCTCTGTCTGGTTCATGCCCCGCGTGGTGACCGCCGGCGTGCCCAGCCGGATGCCGCTGGGGTTGAACGGCGAATTGGTCTCGAAGGGGATGGTGTTGCGGTTGACGGTGATGCCGGCGCTGTGCAGCGCGGTCTCCGCCGGCCGCCCCAGCAGCCCCTCGCGGAACACGTCCACCAGCAGCAGGTGGGTGTCCGTGCCTCCGGACACGACGCGGAATCCCTGCTCCGTCAGGCCGGCGGCCAGCGCCCGCGCGTTAGCGACAATGCGCGCCTGGTATTGCTTGAACTCGGGCTGCATCGCCAAGTGAAAGCAGACGGCCTTGGCGGCGATGATGTGCACCAGGGGGCCGCCCTGCATCCCGGGGAACACCATCTTGTCGATGGCCTGCGCGTACTGGGCACGGCTCAGAATGAAGCCGGAGCGGGGCCCGCGCAGCGTCTTGTGCGTGGTCGAGGTGACGATGTCGGAGTACGGCACCGGGCTGGGATGAATGCCGGCGGCCACCAGGCCGGCGAAATGCGCCATGTCCACCAGCAGCAGCGACCCGGCGCGGTCGGCGATCTGGCGCAGCCGCGCGAAGTCAATGATGCGGGAATAGGCGCTGCCGCCCGCGATGATCATCTTGGGCCGCTGCTCCACCGCCATCTTCTCCATCTCGTCGTAGTCGATGGTTTCCGTGTCCTTGGAAACGCCGTAGGGAATCACCTTGTAATAGCGGCCGGAAAAATTCACCGGGCTGCCGTGCGTCAGGTGGCCGCCGTGCGACAGGTTCATGCCGAAAATGGTGTCGCCCGGCTGCAGAACGGCGGCGTAGGCGGCCATGTTGGCCTGGCTGCCGGCGTGCGGCTGCACGTTGGCGTGCTCGGCGCCGAACAACTGCTTGGCCCGGCTGATGGCCAGTTGTTCGACGCGGTCGGCCCACTCGCAGCCGCCGTAGTAGCGCTTGGCTGGGTAGCCCTCGGCGTACTTGTTGGTGAAGACCGATCCGGCGGCCTCCAGCACCGCTTCCGGCACGAAGTTCTCGCTGGGGATCAGCTCGAGCTGGTCGTCCTGCCGGCATGTCTCGTTCTGGATGGCTTCAAAGACATCCGGATCGGTTTCCCGCAGAGAACGAGCCAGATCATTCATTCTTGCTTCCTTTCCAGTTCGGCGATCTTCTCGATGCGCCGTTGATGGTGGCCTCCCAAAAAACCGGTTTCCAGCCAGACCTGGACGATGCCTAACGCCTGGTGTTCGTCGAGCAGGCGCGCGCCGAGTGTCAGGACGTTGGCGTCGTTGTGCTCGCGGCTGAGCCTGGCCGCTGCCTCGCTGCACACGTTAGCCGCGCGGATACCGGGGAGCTTGTTGGCCGCCACCGACATGCCGACGCCGGTGCCGCATACCAGGATGCCGCGCCCCGCCTGCCCGCCGGTCACCAGGCGGCATACCCGGGCGGCATAATCGGGGTAATCGACCGACTCGTCCGAGTCCGTGCCCAGGTCCCGGACGCCGTGCCCCAGGCGCTGCAATTCCCCCTTGATTTCCTCCTTGAGGTGGAATCCGGCGTGGTCGGCGCCGAGCGCGATTTCCATACCGCGATTGTAGCAGGTGCCAGGCGCCAGATTTCACTTTACAGCGGCCGGGCCGCTGCATATAATCGGCGCATGACGCGTCGATTTAGCCGCTACTACTGGTTTACCTGCCAGGTGGGCGGCTGAGCGCGTCTGGAAATTCGGCTTCGGCGGCCCACCGGCGACGGTGGGCCGCTTGCTTTTTGGCCCGCCTGAACCGGTCCCCGCAGAAGTGACGAGTGACAAGTGACAAGTGACGGAAAGCTGCCTCTCGTCACTCATCACTCGTCACTGGTGGGGCGTTGGACGCTGAACCAAGGAGAAGACGATGATTGTGTCGATGAAGCGCGGAGCCAGCCGGGAAGAGATTGACCATGTGTGCCGCCGGATCGAGCAGTTCGGATACCGGGTGCATTCCATCAACGGCGCGGAGCGGGTGGTGATCGGCGCGGTGGGCCGCGGGGATCTGACCCAGGCCATCGAGCAACTGGAGTCGGCGGCGGGGGTGGAGACCGTGGTGCCTATCTCGCAGCCGTTCAAATTGGTGAGCCGCGAGATCCAGCCGGCCAGGAGCGTGATCCGGGTGAACGGCTGCCGCATCGGCGGCGGCGACTTCACGGTGATCGCCGGCCCCTGCTCGGTGGAAAGCGAGGAGCAGATCCTGGCCACTGCCCACGCGGTCCAGGCGGCGGGCGGCCGCATTCTGCGCGGCGGCGCCTTCAAGCCCCGCACCTCCCCCTACGATTTCCAGGGCCTGGAAGTCGAAGGGCTGCGGTTGTTGCGCAAGGCCAAGGAATGCACCGGGCTGGCCATCATCACCGAGGTAATCAGCGACTCCGACCTCGAGATGGTCGCCGAATACGCCGACATCATCCAGGTGGGCGCCCGCAACATGCAGAACTACGCCCTGCTGAAGGCGGCCGGCCGCCTGGACAAGCCGGTGATGTTGAAACGCGGGTTCGCTTCCACCATGAAAGAACTGCTGCTGTCGGCCGAGTACATCGCCAGCACCGGGAACCAGCGGGTGATCCTGTGCGAGCGCGGCATCCGCACCTTTGAGACCTATACGCGCAACACCCTGGACCTGGCCGCCGTGCCCGCGCTGCAGGAACTGACCCACCTCCCGGTCCTGGTCGATCCCAGCCACGGCACCGGCAGGCGGTCGCTGATTCCGGCGATGGCCCGGGCCGCCGTGGCCTGCGGCGCCGACGGGCTGATGATCGAGGTCCATCCTTGCCCGGAGAACGCGGTCAGCGATGGCCCTCAATCGCTCGATCTCGAAGGCTTCGCCCGCATGATGCGGGAGCTGGAGCCCTACATCGCTCTCTGGAAACAGCAGCGGGAGGCGGAGAACGCAAGCGCCGCAGACGCCGCCTGCCGGCAGTAGGCGGAAGGCAGTGTGCGCCGGGATAAACCGGCACTGAGTAGCGAATGAAAGAGTCGTACAGGGAAGGATTAGCCAACCAACCTGACCCCGAGTCATGCCAAGGCGGTCGCGAGGCCGCTATGCGAAGCGTTGGCCGGGGCACGAGC
>JAPKYU010000659.1 GCA_026394175.1 Acidobacteriota bacterium
CGGCACCTGGGCGGCCATCGAGGCGCTGGCGCAGCGCGACCCGCGGGTGCGCGCCATCCGCTTCCGCCGCAATTTCGGCAAGGCGGCCGCGCTGGACGCCGGCTTCAAGGAAGCGCGCGGCGACCGCGTGGTCACGCTCGATGCCGACCTGCAAGATAACCCCGCCGACGTGCCCCGCCTGCTGAGCAAGCTGGAGGAAGGCTACGATTTGGTGGTGGGCTGGAAGCGGCGCCGCTACGATCCCTGGCATAAGGTGATTCCCAGCCGGATCTTCAACTGGATGATCGGAGTGGTCAGCGGGGTGCGCCTGCACGACCACAACTGCGGGCTGAAGTGTTACCGCGCGGCGGTGGTGCGGGAGATCCGCGTGTACGGCGAAATGCACCGCTTCATCACCCTGCTGGCCGACGCGCGCGGGTTTCGCCTGACGGAGATGGAAGTGCACCACCGGCCGCGCTCCTTCGGCCGCTCGAAATACGGCGCCGGCCGCTTCATCAAGGGCTTCCTGGACCTGCTGACCGTGAGCTTCCTGACCGGATACGCCGAGCGGCCACTGCACTTCCTCGGCGTCTGCGGGCTGCTGGCGCTGGCCGCCGGGCTGGCCGGCTTGAGCTACCTGGCCGGCCTGTGGGCGCTCGGATTTCGCCCCATCGGCAACCGGCCTGTGCTGATATACTCTGCCGCCGCGCTGCTGCTGGGCGCGCAGATGCTGTCGGTGGGCATCCTGGCCGAGCTGATTGCCTCGCGCGTGGGCGGCGGCGACCGCAACGGGGACAGCGGCTACAGCATCGAGCGCCGCCTGGAATAGAGCCGGGGCGGCGCCTCGAACTCGCACCAAGGCTGAAATGGATCCAACCAGCATCGAAGAACCGGGAATCCTTGTGCGGGCGCGCGTAGAATCCGCGTGGGGCGGGAACGACACGCGCTTCCTGGCGCTTTCCCTCGCCCTGGCCGCCGCCGCGCTGGTGTTCGGGGTGATGGTGCGAATGCAGCCGGTGTCGGGCTCGAACGACGGTTCGCGCTGGAACACGGCCTGGGCGCTGGCGCACGGCCGCGGCTACATCATCGACGATGCTCCGTACTACGGCATCGACAAGGTCCGCCGCGACGGCCATTACTATTCCAGCAAGCCGCCGCTGATGCCCACCTTGCTGGCCGCTCCGGTGTGGCTGCTGGAGCGCTTGGGGATCGGGTTCCCGGAGCGGTCGCACATCGTCGTGCGGCTGGTGTTGCTGCTGGTCAACGTAGTGCCCTTGGCCCTGTTCGTGGTGCTGTACGGCCGCTGGCTGGAGCGCGCCGCGCCCGGCTTCGCCACCGCCCTCATCTGCCTGTCTACGGCGGCCTTCGGCACCTACCTGACGGCCTTTAGCACCGTGCTGAACAACCACACCCAGGGGGCCATCTCCGCCTTCATTGCGCTGTATTGCCTGATGCGCATCCACTACGACGGCCGGCGCCAGTGGTATTACTTCGCGCTGTGCGGGCTGTTCACCGCCTGGACGGTGGCCAGCGAGATGGTGGCGCTGGTGTTCGCCCTGCTGGTGCTGGGCTGGCTGCTGCGCACCCACCCCCGCCCGACACTGAAGTACTTCGTGCCCGTGGCGGCCGTGCTGGGCGCGGCCTATCTCTACACAATCTGGGTTTCCACCGGCAGCCTGATTCCTTACTACGTGCGCTTCGACAGCGACTATTACCACTACCCGGGAAGCTACTGGAACAACCCGCGCGGCATCGACGCCGCTCAAGAGCCGAAATGGTTCTACGCGTTCAATCTCCTGCTCGGCCACCACGGCATCTTCAGCCTGACGCCCATCTTCGTTTTGGCCTTCTACGGCATGTGGAAAGACCGGCGCCTGCGTGGCATCCACGCCATGGGGCTGGGCCTGACCGCGCTGATGTTCGTCTTCTATACCCTCAAGACGAATAACTACGGCGGCGTGGCGCAAGGCGCGCGCTGGCTGTTCTGGCTGATTCCGTTCTGGCTGCTGGGGCTGCCGGCGGCGCTGGAGCGGCATCGCGAGTCGCGGCGCTTCCGCGCGGCGGCGCTGCTGCTGTTGCTGGTCTCGGTCTTTTCGGTGGGATATGCGATGGCCGGGCACCGCGACACCGGCCGCCCCGGCCCCTGGAGCGCGCCCTGGCTCCAGATCGTGATGCGCGACGCCGGGTTGATCTCTTATTAGC
This sequence comes from Acidobacteriota bacterium, assembly GCA_026394175.1. Lineage (GTDB taxonomy): Bacteria > Acidobacteriota > Terriglobia > JAJPHL01 > JAPKYU01 > JAPKYU01. Next base: position 2,182 of record JAPKYU010000659.1, read on the forward strand.
CCAGTGTTCGCGCTCCCAGCCGATTGTCAGGAACCTCCGGCGGTGAGCGCGGCGCAAGCCCTGGTTCGGGGAATCCGCAGCGTTCTACCCCGGCGCAGCCAGAAAGCCAGCCAGGGCGTGTGACCCGCCGTGCGGGAGGCAGGAGGCGGGCGGGTTTCGCTGACTGATCGCCGACCACCCGCCGTGGCCGTCGCTCGCCGCTGATGCCGCAGACGGATGCAAGGCAAAAGCGGATGGTGCACGTTGACTTTCCCTGTTTTCGTGCCATAATTATGGCATGAGTGTGCGCACCACGATCGATATTCCCGACGACCTCTACGAAGCGCTCCGCCACCGGGCGGCGGGCGAGCAAACCTCGATCCGCTCGTTGGTCATCTGCGCGATAGAGGGGAAATTCAGCACCAGACGGCGGCGCGATCCCGTGCTTCGGCCTCCTGTACCTGGAACCGGCAAACCAGGCCCCTTGTGTCCGGACAAGGAGAATCCATACGACCTCTTATTTGCCTGACATCAACGTTTGGCTCGCGCTCAGTTGGGGATCTCATCCGCATTCCGCAACGGCCTGGAACTGGTTCCGTTCGCTGGCGGATGACGAGCTTCTATACTGCCGCCTCACGCAGATTGGCCTTCTCCGACTGCTCACAACAAAGGCTGTGATGGGAAACGATTGCCTCACAGTGAAGAAGGCTTGGGGAGTTTACGACCGGTGGCTGCGCGATCCGAAAGTCGAGTTCCGCCACGAACCGGCCGAGGTGGATGGGTTCTTCCGGCACGCAACCGTCCATCTCTCGCAAGTATCCGCGCCGAAGGCCCTGGGCGACTGCTACCTGCTGGCGCTCAGTCATGCCTCAAATGCCACCCTCGTGACTCTTGACATCAGCCTCTCCAATCTGGCCAGCAAAACCAATCAAGATGCCATCTTGCTCACATGAAGCAGGCGGCGGCCAGGCCATCGCGTTTATGGCAAGCGTCCGCGCGCCTATGATGAGTTGGGGACGCTCCCTTGTCCGCCGCGGCGGACGGCTCTGTTGCTGACAACACGCCTGTTTCACGGCCTGACGAATGCCGGGTCGATTGCGGATTCCAGGACGCGCTGAAATGCTTTCCAGGGGCAGGGCCATCCTTCGCCGGCGGTGCTGCAAGCCGGCACGAAAACAGCGGCCTTGCCGGGCGGCGCACCGAGCGTGACCGGGAGCGCTTTGCGCATTTGTTCCAGCGTCTGGGCCATGTAGTAAGTGCGGACCGTGTAGTCCCCTGCGGCCGGCGCGCGCCACAACTCGAAGACCAAGGCCCCGCCCGGCGGCGTGTCATCGCGCTGATAGCCCGGGATCAACCAAGAAAGCCCCAGCATCCCGGCCATGTTGGCAATGTTGGTGTCGTGTCCGACAAGAATTAGAGCGCGGTCGCCCGGTTTGCCCAGCGCCCCGGGCACCGGCTTGCCCGCGATCGCCTGCTCGATGGTCTTGAGGATGTGGCTCAGCAGGTTCGAGGCCTGCGGGCGTCCCACGCCCGGCGTTCGCCGCAGCAGGTCTTCGTAGGCCGTGTGCAGCAGCATCATCTCCCGCATGTTGGACTCGGTGAGCCGGCCCCAACCCAGGTCCTTGCCCGCCATCCCGTTCGTATACTGGAGCAGAAAGACTTCGGCGAAAGTCGAGGCGGTGGCGAGCGGCCCACGCATTTCCACCAGGCGATCGCCCTTGCCCTGCTCCACCGCCGCAGGCAGCTTGAGCAGAACCTGCTTGACGGTGCTGCCCTGCGGCGGGCACTGCGCTCCCGGCTTGCATGCCAGAAGCAGCCGCTGCATGGTTTCCAGGGCGGGACGATAGGCATCCAGCAACGCTTCCGGTTTCCCGCCGATCCGGCCCGACAACGCCGCGGCCGCCAGGGCCGGGTCCGGCTTTCCCACGCCCGCCGGAATCGGGTTGAAGAGTGGATCGGTTTTCCCCAGCGGCAGCGACTGGACTTCAACCCCGCAGCCCGGCAGCATGCCCTCGGCCATGGCGCGGGCTGTTTCCAGGGTCCGCTCCAAGGTATTCGCCCGGATGTGTACGCGGCCGGTGTCGGCACAGCCGGTTGAACCCAACAGCCCGGCTTGCGCCAGGTAGGCCCGGTCGTACGCGCCGAAAAGCTTCATCAAGTTCCTGCCGTGCGGGGTGAGGCTTCCGGGAGGAACTCCCCAGTCCGGCCACGGCTCGGCCGAAAACTCATTGAGCTGTTCCGTGGTCCAGGTCGGGGAACGAACACCGTGCCGGCTGAAAATGACAACGAACTTCAATTCCGCGCCAGAGGCGGGAGCGTCTTGAGCCAGGGCTGATTCCGCGCCTGTGCCCAGCACGACAATCATCACCAGCAGCCACGCCAGCTTCTTCAAGTGCATTTGCGGCTCCGTCGTACAGCTTGTGTCCTGGGCCACATCTTGCCTGAAAAGGAGGAGAAAGCCAAGTGCAACCGTGTGCAGCAGCTCTGCACCTGCCCTGAAAATTCCCGCGGCGGCGTCCCGCCGCAAGCATGTAGCGCCGGCGTCCCGCCGGTAATCGTCCTCCGGTCGCCGGCCGGTTACCGGCGAGCCCGAATTCGGGCGAGACGCCGGCGCTACAACGGGCGCGCGAGACGCGCGCTCGCCCTTTTCATGGTTTCTGGGTCCCGGCACGCCGGGATGGGCGACTGCTCTCCGCAGGCGGCGGCCGGCATTGGCCTGCATCCGCCTGCACCTCTTGCTTGACTGACATACCAACTTGGGCGTAGGTTAGACCGTGGTTGTGCTCATCCCGGGCCACTGAGGAGAGCGCTCTCCGGGGGCGATTCTTGAATACCACCCGCACTGCGAACGTGTGCAGCAAGCCCAGGCGGCTTTCCATCCGCGACATCGCCACCGCCGCCGAGGTGTCCC
>JAPKYU010000630.1 GCA_026394175.1 Acidobacteriota bacterium
GCGCTGCGTTTTCGTCCGGCTGACCGGCTGCCACCTGCGCTGCGCCTGGTGCGACACGACCTATGCGTTCACCGAAGGCGCCTGGCTGACGCTGGACGAGATCGTGGAGCGCGTGCGCGAGTACGCGTGCCCCACCATCGAAGTGACCGGCGGCGAACCACTGCTCCAAATGGATGGCGCTCTGGTCGAGGCGCTTCATGCCCGGCGCTTCGCCGTGGCCATCGAAACCAACGGCACTCGTCTGCCGCCTCCCGGCATCGACTGGATTTGCATAAGCCCCAAGGCCGGCGCCCCGCTTGCCTTGACCCACGGGGATGAGCTGAAACTCGTCTTTCCCCAGCCCGGCGCGGAACCGGAGCAATTCGAGTCGCTGGACTTCCGCTACTTCTATCTGCAACCCATGGACGGCCCCCAGCGTGAGGAAAACACCCAATCGGCCGTCTGCTACTGCCTGAAGCACCCCCACTGGCGCGTCAGCCTGCAAACCCAGAAGTTTCTTGGCATCCCATGAGTTGAGTAATGTTGTACCGCTGTGCCGTGATTACTTCGCTTCTCTGGAAACGCGCTCCACTTCCCGCATCACGCGCAGCAGGTTTCCGCCCAGGATTTTGCGGATGTCGGCGGCGCTATAGCCGCGCTCCAGCAGGGCGCGCGTAATGTTCGGCAGTTTCGAAACGTCATCCAGTCCCACGGGCAGGCTGCTGACGCCGTCGAAGTCCGATCCCAAACCCACGTAGTCCACGCCGGCGATCTTAACGATGTGATCCACGTTGGCGATCAGGTCGTCCAGCGCGGCCCGCGGCCGCTTGCCGTAATTCTCGCGGAAAAAGCGCTTTCTTTCCTCGGCCAGTTGCTGCGGCTGATCGCGGTACTTCTCCTCCAGCTCCTGCAGTTTGCGCATGGCGGCCGGCGAGCGCAGCGGAGAAGCATCGGCCACCTTTTGCGAGAGAAAGTCGCTGCCGAAGTTGAGCTGGACTACGCCGCCTTTCTTGGCCACCGCGCTGATCATCTCGTCGGTCATGTTACGGGGGATGTCGGAAAGCGCCCGGCAGGAGGAGTGGCTGGAGAAGATGGGCGCGCGGCTGGCGGCGAGCGCGTCCCAGAAGGTCTTGTCGGACACGTGCGCGATGTCCACCATCATGCCCAGGCGGTTCATTTCGGCAATCACCTGGCGGCCGAAGTCGGTCAGGCCGTTGTGATGGGGCACCTTGGGGTCGTCGAGGTCGCCGGAAGAGTCGGCCCAATCGTTGGTGTTGCTGTGGGTGAGGGTCAGGTAGCGGGCGCCCAGCGCGTAGAAGCCGCGCAGGATGCGCAGGTCGTTCTCGATGGCGTGGCCGCCCTCGACGCCGATCAGGGCGGCGATCTTGCCGCTTTTGTGAACGCGCTCGATGTCGGCGGCGGTGAGCGCCAGCTCGAACGTTTCCGGGTGGCGCCCCACGATGTCGAAGCGGATGGTATCGATCATCTCCAGCGCGCGATGGGCGGCGCGCCCCGATTTCGCATAGGAAGCACCCACGTAGGCGGCGAAAAACTCCGCGCCCAACCCCCCTTCCTTCATGCGCGGGATGTCCATGTGGCCGGTCTCGGAGCGTTCCCCGATGTTCCAGCCGTCCACGGTGCGGGAAGTCGTATCGGAGTGGGTGTCGATGACGATGGCGCCCTGATGCACGCGCCGCACCTCGTCATCGGTTACCTTGCGCTGCGCCAACGCGGGAACGGCCAACGCCAGGAGCAACAGGCAAACGAGTGGTTTCATGTTGGAGACAAAGCCTACCTCAGTTTCGGATTTCGGACTTCGGATTTCGGAGGGTGGCAATCCGCAATCCGAAATCCGAAATCCGCAATGAGGTTAAACCCGGCCGCAGAGGTGGACGCGGATGCCCATGGCGTGGAACATGGCGGCCTTGGCCGCCAGCGCCCTGGCGGCTGCTTCCGCGGAAGGCGCATAGGCGACGTTGATGTGGTTGGCCTTGTGGCGGGCCATGAACTGGTCGCGCGTAATGCCGTGCAACA
>JAPKYU010000677.1 GCA_026394175.1 Acidobacteriota bacterium
AGGCAGCAAGCATCTGCGTTTGCCGCCTTCCGCCTTCTGCCTTCCGCCTTCATCGTTGTAGACCTATTTCAGAGACACAGCACTACCGGCGGGTGACGAAAATCGGGCTGGACCACGCCACCGCGCCGTCCTCCTGGAGCAGGCGCACCCAATACGCGGACGTGCCGGAGGGGACCTGCCGGTCGGTCCAGGTGAAACCAAGATCACGGAGATAGTGCCCGGCCACTCGCCGGAGCACGACGCGGCGGTCGAGGCCGCCCGCGGCGTGTACCCAATCCTCCCCGGTGACTTGACGGAGGGCAACGGAAAACCGGGCCGGGCCGGTATCGAAACTGAGCGTGGCGCCGTCCAGCCCCTCGATATCGAGGATAACGCCGTCTTCGTCGCCGGCCGTGCGCGATTGCCAGGTGACGCGGTTGCCGTCCCAATCCAGGATGCCTTCGGTGGGATAGTCGAAGCGATAGCCGCGCGCGCCGCGGATGCGCCCGCCGCTCACCGTCAACCCCCCGTCCCAGACCGTGCTGCGGTTGCGCTGCATGTTCTCCGCGCCGCTCCAGATGACCTTGATGCGGCTCGGCGCGCCGCCGGGCTGGGGTAACGGGCCTGCGGCCTGGCCCGAATGCCGGTACACGCTCTCCAGGCCCCGGAACAGTTCCACGCGCTCAATGCCCGTGGTTCCGGCCGCTTCCACCGCGAATTCGAGGGGTCCGCCGGCGGTGATCTCCTCGCCCATCTCGTGCCGTCCGCTGCGGAAGCGCAGGCCGATTCTCTCGCCCGTGGTGGCATAGAAACGCCTGTTCCCGATCGCTTCCCACAGCGCCTGGCGCGTGAGCTCGCGCGCGTAAACACAGGTGAGCCCTCCGTGGACGAAAAAGTGATCCGCGCTGGGGGCCGAGTCGCCGGGCTTGCAGAGGTGATCGTCGCTGTTGGCGACGAAACCCACTTTCAAGCCGCGCGACAGCGCGTCGCGCAGGAACCATTCGAACTGCCCGTGGTCCGAGTAGATCTCGATGGCCGGCATCAGCGCGGGGTCATAAAAATCGAGATTGGCGCGGCGGCCGCCGATGTGAGGGATCAGCACGGTTCGGCCGCCGCGCAGGACGCCGGCCAGCTCGCGAACGGTGTGGCGGTCGTTTTCCAGGTCGCTGGTGTCGTCCAGTTGCGCGTGGCTGCTGTGGTAGATGGGCTGATCGTCATCCAGGTAAATGACGTTGTGGTCGCCGCCGTTGCCGGTGTTGCCCGACCATTCGTACCCCAGGTAGGAAACGAAACGTCCCGGCTGGTAATACTTCTTCGCCGCCTCCCGGATCGCCTGCCAGGACTCGCGGGTGACCTGAAAATCGTTGGCCTGGTGGGACGCGAAGTCGATGGCGGCGAAACCGCGGGCGTAAGCGAAATAGCCGTCCACCGTCCCCACGCCGATGGATTCGCCGCTCTGGCCATGGAAGTCGCCCCAGAAGGCACGGGGCCCGGAGAAAGCGGCGACCGCCATGGCGTTGCTTTCCGCCTCGGGCTGGGCCAGCGCGGCATCCCGCACGCCAACGCGGTAAACGCCGGGCTTGGCCACCCGCGCCTCCTCAAAGCGGTGGAAACCGGCGTCCGCCGCCGTAAAGGTATAGCCGGCGGGCAGCCCGGTCAGGCCCTCGGGAAGCGTGAAGCGGACGGTTCCGCGGTAGGAAACGGCGGGGTTGCCCCATGAATCTTTGGCGCGCAGTTGCAGCCAGCCGGGCTGGCCGGCAGGAAGCTCGGTGGGGGCAATCGCTTCCAGGCGCACCGCCGGCCCGCCGACCACGGCAAAGCGCGGAGACTCCAGCACCCGGACGGGCTGTCCCGTGGCCAGGGCATCGACCATGAACCGGAACTCGCAATCCTGCAGGTCGAAGGTCTGAGCGCGCGTTCCCCGCCCCCCGCCGGAACGATCGCCGAGGGTTACGATTACCTTGTCTCCGTCCTTCAGGAAGCCATCGCCCACCGTGATGATGAGGCCGCGCCACCACGGCCGCCGCCAGGCGCGCCGGTTGTCAAAGCGCGCCGATAGTTTCGCCTCGCCGCTGGTGCGGACGGTGACGTAGTTGTCGCCCTTCGGATTATCCGCCTGGAAGGGGGCCCAGTCGGACATGGTGCGGGTGAGAATCAGGATCTGGCCGGTGTCGTCTATGCCCAGCTTCCCGACCGTGTAAGTCAGCGTCCAGGTGCCCCAAGTGCCAACCACGACGCTGCCGGCCGGCGACATGGTCGCGTAGCCATAGAGGAGGCGGTTGCGTTGCGGATCGGTCTGATCCGGCGTCGGCTGCCCCCAAAGCGTGCCACCGGCCAATAACAACAGCATTGCAACTCGTGTGATTCGTTTGCCCATTGAGTTTCCCTTCCAATCCCAAGACACGAAGACGCCGAGACATCCATGCCTTGGTGCCTTGGCGGTTAGTACACGCTACCAGTTCAGCAAAAGATAGAAGGGCGCCAGCCTCGGCCGCTTCCGCAGTTCCTCGAGCGGCAATCGGCGCCCGCCGCGCTCCAGAATGGTGAACTGGCTTTGGTACGCCCAACCGGCGAAATGCTGCTTGATCAGTGTCCGGTCGGTTAACGGCAGCGGCGGCTCGGGCTGCAGTTGCCAGTTGTCCTTGGCCGCCTCGCCGCTTCCATAGCCGACCCAGACGTGAACGCGCGGCTGATAGCCGGCTTCCTTGCGCAATTGTCGCAGAGCCTCGAGCACGAATGAAGTGGTGGTGCGATGATCGCCATGGCGCTCCTCGGGGTGGGGCGTGTAGATGTCGCTCGGCTTGTATTTTCTTATGAGCTCGACCAGGGTCCGGATAACTTCCTGCCGGTTATAAGGCAGGTTTTTCCGGTAGGCATAGGCGTATGGGCTATGATCGGTGCCAGTGGTCGCCAGGTACACATCCTTTCCGCTGGTGTCGTGGAAAATCGAGTAACTGCCTCCGTCGGGCAGCCCCAGATAATCCACTTCCTCCTTCTTCACGCCAAATATTTCATAGGCCTTCTGCGTCTCCCAGTAGCGCAGGTAGCCGACCGTGTGAAAGTCGGGGCAGTTGGTGAGCCCATCGACATGGCGGTGCACCGAGACGACGTTGCCATCCCCGGCGGTCATGTGGACGATATGGAACGGAACGTTCTGACTCCGCGACATGGCGATCAGCGGAAAACAGGCCTGCTCGTCGTCGTAGTGTGGCGCAAACGCCATCCATTTGCCCAGTTTCGGAGTGTTGGGCGGCAGCGTGTCGTCGTAGCTTTCAATATCTTTGTAAGAGGCGCCGCGGTAATCGGTATCCGCCAGGAACTTGTAGAGCGCGTAGTAGGGGTGAAACGGCATGGGCCCTTCATAGTTCGGCGGGTAAATCGTGAAGGTTCCGGTCAGGTCGATCTTGTACACCTTGAGCCCCTCCGCGTCGGTAATCCAACAGAACATATCCACGATATCGGGCTTGCCGGGCGGATCCAGCGCGGCCACCACCGATTCGAACCAGCCGGTGTCCGCGGTTTCGCCCGGCTTCAGGTTGATGGCCCTGGGATAGGTGTAGACCTTGATGGTGGGCGATTCCATGGTTTTGGCGCCGCGCGTGAAACCGCTGATCCAGGGGAACCCGGAACCTAACTGCAGTTTCAATCCCGACAACGGTTCACCCGAGATGTTCTTGATTCGCGCCCGCACGCGAACCACGTCGCCGGCGGTATAGGTGTTCTGCTCGGTCTGCAGAAACTCCAGCGCGATCTGCTGCCGGTAAACGACGATGCCGCGGGGCAGGCGCGCGGAGGCCTCGCCCGCCCGCACTTCCACCTCGTATAGCCCCAGGCTGGCCGTGGCCGGCACGGTCCAGACGGGCAGCGGCTGAGAACTGAAGGACTTGCCGGCCTCAAGCACCGGCGCCTGGGCGAGCGTCTTGCGGGCAACTTCCTTGCCGCCGGCATAGCGGATGACCGCCTCGATGGGAACGGCGCGCGCCGGCTGGCTGCCGGTGTTCTTCACCTCCGCTCGCAGCTTGACGGTCTCGCCGGGCATGTAAGCGGGCTTGTCGGCCGAAGCGTTCAGCAACAAGCCTGCGGCAAGTGCATATGCAGCAATCATGATGTTTTCCCCTGGTGTCTTTGTGCCTTGGTGGTTCGCCGCTCCCTGTTAGCGGAAACCGCCCGGGTAACCAGTCTCCTCCATTTGCTTTTTCAACAGGTCTTTCATCTCGCGCAGCACGCCGGCCGAGGCCGTATCCTGCGCCAGGTTTCGCATTTCCAGCGAATCGTTCTGCAGGTCGTACAACTCGTCGTAGGGCAACTCGCCCTTCATCGGGTACTGGGGATCGGTGTTGCCGACGTCCGGGTAGCGGATGTACTTGTAGCGCCGCGTGCGCACACCGAACTGGGTCGGGTCCCACGGATACGCTTTCTCCCAGTTGTACTCATACAGCCAGGCCTCGCGGCCGGCGCGTTCCTTGCCCTCCACCACCGGCTTCCAGGACCTGCCCTGCATGTCTTTCGGGATCTCCACGCCGGCAAAATCCAAAAGCGTCGGCGCCAGATCGATGTTGAGAACCATCTGGTCGTACACTGTTCCCGGCTTGATCAGCTTCGGGCAATGGACCAGGTACGGCACGCGGATCGAGTCCTCGTACATCGCCCGCTTGTCGTTCAGGCCGTGCTGGCCGCTGAAAAAACCGTTATCGCTGCTGTAGATGATGATCGTGTCGTCGAGCTCCCCGGTCTTTTGGAGAAGCGCGAGAAGCCGGCCGATTCCGTCATCCACCGAAACCAGGCAGGCGGCGATCCTGCGCTGTAGATCGCTGTAATTGAACTTCTGCAGGCAGCCGTCCAGCCCATGCCAGGACTTGCGGCGTTCCTTCAGGTACGAGGGCCGTCCCTCATAGGTGTCGTCCCAGGTCTGGGGAAGCGGCATCCATTCGTTCTTGAACAGGTCCTTGTATTTGGGATCGGGCTCGAAACCGCTGTGAACCGCCTTGTGTCCCACGTACATCACAAACGGCTTGGCAGTGTCCCGCTTCTCCAAAAACTCCAGCATGTAACGGTTGATGTGGTCGGTGATGTAGCCCTTGGTGGGCGTTTCCCTGCCGTTCACGAAAAAGGTGTTGTCGAAATACACGCCCTGGCCGGGAAAGGTGGCGAGGAAATCGAGCCCCCTGTCCGCCAGTGAAAAGTTGGGCACGTGCACCTTGCCGATGTACGCCGTGCTGTACCCGGCCTTTTTGAGAAACGGGAAGACAACCGGGATGTTGTCCCGCATGTTGCTGGTCCGCAGGTTGTCCACCACGCCGGTTATGTGCGGATAACAGCCGGTGAGCAGAGACGACCGGCTGGGCGAGCACAGCGAGGTGGTGACGAATGAGTTGCGGAAGTTGGCGCCCTGCGTCATCAACCGATCCATATTCGGGGTGCGCAGCCACGGCTGGCTACCCATCGCATGGACGGCGTCATAGCGCTGGTCGTCCGTATACATGAAAATGACGTTCGGGTGTTTACGGGTGGCAGCGGCCCGGCGCTGGGCGCTCCACACCATGGGCGCCGCCGTGACCGCGGCGGCGGCACTGAGCGTCTTGTTGATAAAATCCCGCCTGCCAATCTTGTCGTGAGTGTCCATAATGCCTCGCAAAACGTTGTAGACGGTGGTCCGGCGGCTGCGCAGGCAATCGAGCCGGTCGTCGACCAGGTCCGGGCTCTCATCGGGCGTGATGGTCGCCTCGGTTACGTCTCTTCGAGGGGCGGGCTCGCGCGCCCGCCCCTGACGGCTGTTTGCGTTTACCACATCAGTTTCAATCCCATGGTGATGCGGCGCTGCCAGAGACATCACCCCGAGCTTGGCGGTGGCGTCCGCACCTGAACATGGAGGCGTTCTTCCGCGCCCGGCAGTGGTTCAAAGCGCGCCTGGAAGAAACGCAAGTAGCGAGGCTCGAAAACCATCTTCAGCCCGCTGATGTGCTGCCGCTGCTCGTACACGCTGAGCACCGACTCGGCGGTAACGTCCATGTGAGCCTGCGTGTAGACGCGGCGGGGAAGAGTGAGACGGACCAGTTCCAAACTGGGCCGGCGCTCCTCGCCGGTTTCCGGGTCGCGGCCCGCGGAGACCCCGCCACGCTCCATGGAGCGTACACCGGAGTCAACATAGATTTCGGCAGTGAGGCACTGGGCGGGGTACTGCTCTTGCGGCACGTGGGGCAAGAAGGCGCGGGCATCCAGGAAAACCCCATGACCACCAATGGGGCGGACCACGGGGACACCCCAGCCAATGAGTTTTTCGCCCAGGTAGCTGACCTGGCCGATGCGCGCGTGCATATGCTGGTCATCGACGGATTCGTCGATGCCAATGGCCACCGCTTCCATGTCGCGACCCGCCATGCCGCCATAGGTATGCAGGCCCTCGTAGACGACCACCAGATTGCGGGCTTCCTCGGCAATAGCTTCATCGTTCAGCGCCAGGAAGCCGCCGATGTTGGCGATCGGGTCTTTCTTGGCGCTCATCGTGCAGCCATCGGTGAGGGCGCAGACGTCCTTGACGATTTGGGCGATAGGGCGGCTCAACTGGCCCGGCTGGCGCTGCTGAATGAAGTAAGCGTTCTCCGCGACGCGGGTGGCGTCGAGGATGATCTTGACGCCGTAGCGCTCAGTGAGCAGCCGCACGGCGCGGAGGTTCTCCAGAGAGAAGGGCTGCCCGCCTGCCATGTTGACGGTGCCGGCCAGGCTCACATAGCGAACCTTGCCAGAGTTGCTCTTGACCACCGACTCGAGCTTGTCCAGGTCCACGTTGCCCTTGAAAGGATGCTCGTCGGCGGGGTCATGGGCCTCCGGGACAACGACGTCGACGAAGCGGCCTCCGGCGAGTTCCTGGTGGAACCGCGTAGTCGTGAAGTACATATTGCCCGGGATCACGTCGCCCGGCCTGATCAGAATGCGGGACAAGATGTGCTCAGCCCCGCGCCCCTGATGCGTGGGGATGACGTGACGGTACCCGTAGACGCGTTGAACGGCCTCCTCAAAACGGTAGAAGCTGCGGCTGCCGGCGTAGGCCTCGTCACCGATCATCATGCCGGCCCATTGGCGGTCGCTCATGGCGTTTGTACCGGAGTCGGTGAGGAGATCGATGTAGACGTCCTCCGAGCGGAGCAGGAAGGTGTTGTAGCCCGCTTCCCGAATGGCGCGCAGCCGGTATTCGCGCGTGGTCATCCGCACCGGCTCAACCACTTTGATTTTCCAGGGTTCCGCCCAACTGCGCCGTGTGAGCATGGTGTTCAGCACCCCCTTTAGAATAGGGCCCGACTTTGACAGCCGCGTGCGGAACGAGTTCCAGGAGGCCAACGACGGCAAGACCGGAATAACCATCGAGGCCGAGCCGGGCCATGTTGACGGCGTACTCGCCCGGGTACTCAATGGGGGCCGTGCGAGGCGTCGGGCGCCTCGCGCTTCTGCCGCACCCAGGAACCGCACGGTTTCTGTCTCAGCCGCGGTTGGCGCGTTTCACTTCCGCCAGCCACTTCGCCAGCAGATCGCGGGCCCGCCCCACCCCCTCGAATGGGTCCTGCGTCCGGCCGACAAATTCAATATTCCAGGGGCCCTTGTATCCGGCTTCCAGTCCCATGGCCACTGCCCTGTGAACATCGTACTCCTTGTGCCCGCCGTCCTGCGCAATGTCCATAGTCTTGACGTCGCAGGTGACCGCGTATGGGAAGATCTTCCGGAGACCTTCGAAGAGCACCGCTTCGTTGAAGTTGTGCGTGTCCGGGCCGGTCGCGATGTTCTCTTTGACTCCCTGGATGATCTGCAGCACGGCATCCGGACTGGCAGTAACCCCGCCGTGGTTCTCGACCACGACCTTGACGTTGCGCCTGCCGGCGTACTCGGCCAGTTCTTGATAGGAATCGATCGTGAGCTGAATATACTCCGCTCCCGGCGTGAACTGGCCGCTGTTCACCCGCGCGTGCGGCGAGCCGATGCGTGACGCCACATCCAGCCATTCCCTGTTGCGCCGGATGCTCTCTTTTCGAAGTTCCTGGCCGGCCGCCGAGATATTTGCCCCGGGCAAATCGATCTTGACGTTCCAGACCCGGCAGCCCGCCTTGGCAATCGCGGTTGTCAACTTCTCGATGTAGGCGGGATCAGCAGAGGCAAAGTGGTTGTTCACCAGGTCCAGCACGGTGAAGCCGTACCGCTGCTTCATCAGCCCCGGGAAGTCGAGGAGGTCGAACTTCTTCTCCGCTGCAATCGGCACCGGCCCCGGCCGCCCGCGTCCCGGGCCGTCCCCGCGGAAGTAGGCGCGGAACGACCAGGAGACGAGGCCGATAACGGGGCCGGCCGCCTGGCTTGCCGCGGGAGCCGCCGCCCCGGCCGTTGAGGAGCCGATGAGGGGAATCGCCCCGGCGCACGCCAGCGCCGTTTCCAGAAACCCGCGCCGAGTGATTGAAGCAAACACCTTGTTCCTCCAGCATTCCGCAACCGCCTGGCAGGGGCAATCCTTGTGGCCGCCCTCGCCAGGCTCCTTCGGTTGCACGATCTCCGGGTTTCGCAGATTGTGCAGATCCAGTCTGCCTTCATCTGCGCAATCTGCGGCTCGCCAGCTTAGAAAAGCACCTTGGCCCTGAACTGCAGCTTGCGCGGCGCCCGGCACGACTGCTCCCGAGGCGTCCCGAAACGTGCCGATGATGCGCGCCGTATCCACCTGTGCGAAGACCGGCAGGACCAGCAGGAAGCACGACAAGAATAAGACAAACCTCGCTGCTTTCATCACACCATCCAACCAGCTCACGCGCCGGCACCCCGCCGGCCGGGTCCTACCGGCGGGACACCGGCGTGCACGCCGCTTTTAACCTGCCGGCCACGTGAAATCCATGGGTGGCGCATGAGTTTTCGCGGAGTTAATCCTGAGAAGGCATCAAAGTCACCCCCACCGGCTCCACCGGCGCAACCCCTGGATGAACCATGGCCAGAGTGCTAAGATTCGCATGGCAGGCGAGATAGTGCCAACGGGGTGCGCCGGTGAGCGGCGGAGCTGCTTCAAAAACGATTCTGCGATTCGACAGCTTCGAGCTGGATCTTGAGAGCGGTGAACTGCGAAAAGCAGGCCAGCCCATCCACCTCACGGGCCAGCCGTTCCGTCTACTGGCCCTGCTGGCCAGCCACGCCGGCCATCTACTCAGCCGCGAGCACATCCGGCAGGAAATTTGGGGCGCCGACACCTTCGTGGATTTCGACCAAGGTGTGAACTTCTGCATCAAGCAGATCAGGGTAGCTCTGGGCGACGACGCCAAGAATCCCC